>CATJPU010000277.1 GCA_949742505.1 uncultured Lachnospiraceae bacterium
CTTTTTCCAAGCTCTTTCGCGAGCTCATATACTTTCATTTTCGACATACAAACTAACCTCCTCTATGCGACCTAATCTCTCTTTCGTATCTAACTGCTTCATGATACTCCCGGCAAATCCAACGTCCAATACCGCAAGCGATGCCCGAAGTTCCTTCCCCATTGCATGACCCAGCGCTTCTTTACCATAGGAACAGCGAATCGGCACCTGATAATAATCACACATATTCTGAAACTTTTTCTTCGTGTTACCGGACGCGTCCTCCGCTACAATCACAAGCTTTGCTCCTCCTGCCTTCACTTCCCGTTCTGTGCAGAACTCTCCGCTTGCGACCTTTCCCGCCTTGGTTGCCAGTCCAATCAATGATAGAATCTTATCCTGTCCCAAGTATCCCCATCTCCTTTTCCAGCGCTTCATATACCTCATCCGGAATTGCCTGCTGAAAGGAACGTTCCAGCCCCTTATTCTTTCTCGCAAGCTTCAGACATTCCCTGTTGGGACACACATACGCGCCTCTTCCGTTCTTCTTCCCGGTAGTATCTAACAAAAATGCATTCTCCGGCGTCTTAATAACACGAATCATCTCTTTCTTACTCTTCATTTCCTGACAGCCTACACATTTGCGCATAGGTATTTTTCTATTGCCTCCCAAATTATCACCTATTCTCTATCCTTCTACTTCTTCAAATACAATCTCCTCTGTATCGTCATACATTTCACCGGCGTTATCTAGTCCTTCGTCATACACTTCGCCGGCGCTGCCGGGATTATCCTCATAGACATCTTCATAACCGGCGCCGTAATCCTCTTCGTACCCGTCTTCATATTCGCCTTCATAATTCTCTTCATAGCCGTCTTCATACATCTCTTCCTCGTAGACGCCTTCCATCAGCTCCATGTAATTCTCCGGAAGCTCGCCGGACTCAATCGCCTGTGTCTCGCTCTTTATATCAATCTTGTATCCGGTCAGTCTTGCCGCAAGCCTCGCATTCTGCCCCTCCTTGCCGATTGCAAGAGACAATTGCTTATCCGGCACAATCACGCTTGCCGTCTTATCATCCGGATCTGCCATAACAGAAATGACCTTGGCCGGACTTAGGGCATTCTCAATCAGTATTCCCGGGTTGTCGCTCCAATTTACGATATCAATCTTCTCACCGCGAAGCTCATTTACAATGGTATTCACTCTTGCGCTGTTCATACCCACGCACGCGCCAACCGGATCTACGTCCGGATCGTTGGACCACACTGCAATCTTGGTTCTGCTTCCGGGTTCTCTGGCAATGTTCTTGATCTCTACAATCCCGTCCCGGACTTCAGTAACCTCTGCCTCAAAAAGACGTTTTACCAGTTCCGGATGCGTCCGGGAAACTAAAATCTTCGGACCCTTTGTCGTCTTCTTTACTTCAACCACATACAGCTTAATCCGCTCGGTAGGCTGGAATACTTCTCCCTTAACCTGCTCGTTCTCCGTCAGCATAGCGTCCGCTTTTCCAAGATTAATGCTCACATTCCTTCCCACATAACGCTGGACAATTCCGGTTACGATATCCTTCTCCTTCTCACAATACTGGTTATAAATGATGGACCGTTCTTCTTCGCGAATCTTCTGAAGAATCTGGTTCTTGGCATTCTGGGTTGCAATACGCCCGAATGATTTGGACTCAATCGGAATCTGTACAATATCGCCAACCTCATACTTACTGTCGATTGCTTTGGCGTCCTCCATGCTGATTTGTTCTACTTTATCCTCTACATCCTCCACAACTTCCTTTTCCTGAATCAACTTATAATCACAGGTTTCCCGATCCATCGTAACCTTAATATTATCCGCTTTGCCAAAATGATTCTCACACGCTTTCATCAGGGATTCCTCAATCGCATCCAGAAGTATCTCCCTGCTAATGTCCTTTTCCTTCTCCAGGATTGTCAATGCTTCCAATAATTCCGTGTTCATTTTATTAATTTCCTCCTGTTCACACTTAAAAATCAAACGCTAATTGAATCAATGCAATCTCTTTTTTCTCAAACGTCTGTATCTGGGCATTGTCAGTCTCGATGGTTACTGTATCCTTGTCATAGCCTTTCAAAATTCCCCGAAATTCCTTCTTTCCTTCCAGCATTCTGTAGGTACGGACTTCTACTTCCTTTCCAAGACTTTTTTCAAAATCTCTCTCTTTCTTAAGCGCTCTCCCAAGCCCCGGCGAACTGACTTCCAGAATATAAGCTTCGTCAATGAAGTCCTTCTCATCCAGAAGGTCCGACAGTTCCCTGCTGACGATCTCGCAGTCATCCACCATAATTCCTCCCGGCTTATCAATATACGCCCTTAAGTACCAGATTCCGCCTTCCTTCACATACTCTACATCCCACAGTTCAAATCCATTCTTTTCCAGAATCGGGAGCAGAATCGCTTCTGTTTTCTCTTCGTAACTCTTTCTTTTTGACAATGTAAACTTCCCTTCTTTCCGGAGCGCGTCTAAAGCAAACGCACTCTATTATGCATCCGCGCACAAAGCTGCTAAAACCCCGAAATTGCTTCCTCTCGATTCCTTCCGGTACACAGCAATCCGACAAAACGCGTCACTGGCGCGTTTTGCTGGATACTACGTAACAAAGAAGAGTGAACTTTCGTCCACTCTTTTCGCCTTCACCTTATGCAACTGATAGTAAGTATAGCACTCCATAAACAAAAATGCAAGTTTTTATTCTCATTTATTACACATTTATGCCGTAACAAGTCCTCCAGCCTTTAATCTCTTTTGAATCTCCTGTACCTCTTCAATCAGATAATTCACTTTGACCTCATAGGCATAATTCTTATCCGCAACCGGAATTGCCTGATTCAGTTTTTTCGTAAGCTCAACAAAGTTCTCTGCAAGCAATTGAATATTACGGTCCGTCGCATTCTCCGCATGCAGTTCGAGACTACGCACTCTTCTGTCTAATCCTTCCACCTTCGATTCCAGACTGCAGACTTCTTTCTTCACACTCTCAATATCAGACTTCAAATCCTGCATATCAAACTTTATGTTCTTCATACTGATCTTCATATCCCGCAGGTCAGACTTCATACTCCGCATGTCCGGCTTCATGCTCTGCATATCAGACTTCATACTCTTCATATCCGGTTTTATGCTCCGCATATCGGCTTCTATCTTATCTATCTTTTCCAGCTTCCCAAGAATCAAATCCAGTTTCTTATCATCCGTCAGGAAACCATGCAAAACAACATTCCGGCAGCCATACATTCAAAGAAAGCTGCGGGTAATCAGCAACAAATGATATATCCCTCCAGAGCATCGCAAAACGGATTAAATACGAATCAGCTCATACTGGTCTGTTCCCAGCCCGATTTTCACAGCATGTGCGATACAACTCCTCCACTCTGCATCCGGATGCGTCATATGGAAGTGGTCGCACCCACGCTCATGCTGGTGTTCTTCCAGATTATCGCTCAGCATACTGCCTTCCACTGCCGGCATCTGATTGCACAGATCCGCACATGCCTGATCAAGAGCCACCGGGTCAAAGGAAGCTAACATTCCTACATTGGGGATAATCGGAATATCATTCTCCGAATGACAGTCACAATTCGGCGATACATCGCATATCAGGGACACATGGAAACAGGGGCGCCCCTTGCAGACAGCCAGACTATACTCGGCAATTTTATAGTTCAGCATAGCAATCGAATCTCCGAAATCCGGCTGAATTGCATCTTTCGGACAAACTGCCAGACACCTTCCGCATCCCACGCATTTCTCATGGTCAATCCTTGCCTTTCCGCCTTCTATCACCGGCCCCTCATGGGCGCAAATCCGTCCGCATGCACCGCATCCCACGCACAGCTCTGTATCCACACTGGGCTTCCCGTCACAGTGCTGTTCCATCTTACCTGCTCTGGAGCCGCATCCCATACCGATATTCTTCATGGCTCCGCCGAATCCGGTCATCTCATGGCCCTTAAAATGAGTCAGGGAAATGAAGACGTCCGCATCCATAACCGCCGTTCCAATCTTCGCTTCCTTTACATACTCGCCGTCTACCGGCACCAGCGTCTCATCCGTTCCTTTCAGTCCGTCTCCGATTATCACATGGCACCCGGTCTGATAAGGCGAAAATCCATTCACATAGGCCGTCTCCAAATGGTCAAGGGCATTCTTCCTGCTTCCCACATAGAGAGTATTGCAGTCCGTAAGGAAGGGCTTGCCGCCCAGCTCTTTTACATAATCTGCAACTACTCTGGCATAATTAGGGCGCAGAAAGGCAAGATTCCCATACTCTCCGAAATGAATCTTAATCGCCGCATATTTATCCTGAAAATCAATTTCCTCAAAACCTGCCGTCTTCATCAGACGGTGCAGTTTCTGCAGCAGATTCTCATTCTCTGTAACCTTAAATGTTGCGAAATATACCCTTGCTTTCTCCATCTTCTTATCTTCCTCCCTGAATCTGCAAGAGTTTCCTCTTCAGCTCATTCTCAATCTTCGCCATCTCAGCCTCCGCCGCCCTGCGCTTCTCCCGGCCTTCCTTCTGAATGTTCATTACTTCGTCAAAGGTGGAAATCAAAGACTCGTTGGCTGCCTTTAAGGTCTCAATCTCTACAACGCCCCGCTCCGTCTCCCTCGCTGTATCAATGGCCGCCGTCTTAAGCTTCTGCGCATTTTTCAACAGAAGCTCGTTGGTCATATCCGTCACTTCTCTCTGGGCTTCTGCCGCCCTTGCGGAATGTTCGGCGCCTAAAGCAAGAATCATCTGGCTCTTCCACAGCGGAATCGTATTCACAATCGTAGACTGAATCTTCTCCGCCATCTCCGTATCATTACTCTGAATCATCCGAATCTGGGGAGCCGTCTGCATCGCAATTGTCCGGGTAAGCTCCAGATCATACAGCTTCTTCTCAAAGCGGTTGCACATTCCTTCCAAATCTCTCGCTTCCTGCGCGTCCTCTGCACGTCCGGAAACTCTGGCCTTCTCAACCAATGCGGGCAAATCCACCTGCTGCGCTGACGCAAGCTTTTTCTTTCCGGCAAGGATATACATCGTCAGCTCTTTATAATACGTAAGATTCAGCTCATACATCTTGTCTAACAGAGCCACGTCCTTTAAAAGCTGTATCTGATGAGACTCTAACGCCGAAATAATCTTGTTCACATTCACCTCGGCTTTGGCGTACTGTGCTTTCATATTCTGAATCTTCCCGGCAGGCTTCTTAAAAATTCCGAGAAAACCCTTCTCCTCTTCCTCACCGAAACTCTTCA
Source organism: uncultured Lachnospiraceae bacterium (assembly GCA_949742505.1). Lineage (GTDB taxonomy): Bacteria > Bacillota > Clostridia > Lachnospirales > Lachnospiraceae > Claveliimonas. The sequence goes on from CATJPU010000277.1 coordinate 5,265, forward strand.
ATTCCCTGACCACACCGGTAAGAAGTTCTCCAACCTCCCCCAAATCTTTTGTCTTCACATTATTGAGGGCCGATTCTGAAAAATCCGCCAGCTTCTTCTGGGTTCCTGCTCCGTAATGCAGGATAACATTGGAATTGGACAGATCAATCTGCTTTGCAAAAGAATCTATCATCCGCCTTTCATCCTCCGAAAGCATGCTTTCATCGAAAACCGGCGCGGAATCCTCCTCCTTCTTTACCGGAATCATTTCCTCCGCGCCCTGCGCTGTTTCAGGAAACGGCTCCAGCGTAAGCTCCGGCGCTGCTGCAAACTCCATAAATTCGTTATCCATTCTGACTCCTCCAATCCATTCTTGTTCTTCTTTTGTATCTGCTATGACAGGTTCATTCCGTCATCCTTCAGCCCTTCTCTGGCAAGCATCGTGTTCAATACAGAAATATCCGACGACACATCCCAGGCCGTCCGGTGAAACAAATCATCCAATATCTTTTCAAACGCATGATTCAGCGTATCCAGCGTATCTTCAATCTCCCGTTTGGAAACCCGGATATTCTCCCCTTCCACCGGCTGGGAGTCCAAATCCTGGTATGCTTCCAGAAGCTTTATGGTGGTAGGAAGATAGTAATCCATCAGCTTGCGCACGTCGGATATTGTCTCCGGATTCTGCTCCACCCTGTCAAAGATTCCGTCTACCAGTATTTCCATATGGGAAATCTTTGCAGAGATTTCCTCTCCGGGAATCGCGTCGTTACATGCATGAATCTTCTCGATAAATGCATCCCCCGCTTCAATCACTTTTCTGGCTTCGGGAGATAATCTTGAATCCATATCCTCCGCCCGTTTCACTTCTTCCCTGCGTTTTTCCTCCAGCCTTGCGGCTTCTTCCTTCCGCTGTCCTTCCAGCCTCATATATTCCTGATACATGCGGTCGCTGGTGATAAAGCACTTCTTACTATTATCAAAATGGGGCTGGCGGAACCACCCTTTTAAGCTCATCTTCTTCAAATCCTTAATTGTTCTGGTTTCCGTCCGGTGAATCATCGTCGCCAGTTCCTTCACATCGCAGTATTCCCGGTATCCAATTCCCTGTACCAGCTTCCGGAAGCGATTATGCAGGCCGCACAGACCGACTCCGTATTTCATCAGTCCCAGTCCCGCTGCGGAAATCATCCCATATAAAGCAGCGGCCATAAGATAATCGGGCGAAAACCCTCCTGTACCCAGGAAAGACGCAAGCAGGAATCCCATCGCAGAGAGACCCGAAGGAATCCCTATCCATCCGCCGGTAATCCCGAGAAGCACTCCCTTAACCTTCGTCCCGAAAGACTTCTTATACAGCGCCGGAAGGTTCGGCATCTGTCCCTTTTCCGGCAGGTCTCTCCTGTAAGCGGCAGATCTGCTCTGACCAGTCCCGACAGGCGAACCATAGTAATACGAATTTTGCTGACCATACCCAGTCTGAGCGCCGTACTGCCCCTGCTGACCGTACCCGCTCTGATGCCCGTACTGACTCTGATTACCATACTGGCCCTGATTCGCAAACTGATTCTGAGAGCTGTACTGCGCGCCCTTCCCCGAACCGGCCGGCTGTCCATTTACCCGAAAGGAATCCTGCCGGTGCCTTCCGCCATTCCTTCCTGGCTGTGTATACTGGCCGGTACGTGCATTCTTCATTCCATTCGACACAGAGTGAAACGCCGTCCCCATAGCCCTGTCCACCGTATCTGTAATGTTCTGGTTTAATTTATGAAAATCCTGATTCTCAATCGCATCCTGTACGGTCCTTCGAATCTCATCTCCAAAATTCTCCCACTCGCTTCCTGCCATCTTATCCTCCTGTATCCATTTCCGCTTTTTATACTCTGGTTCCGCAGTCCCGTCTGCTTTATGCTCTTGGCTTCGTTCCGGTTCCGTCCCGCTTCGCCATCTTCAGACGGTTCAGCCAGACTTCCCGTTCTCCATAGGCCGCACTGGCCTCCTGTCCTTCTTCAATTAGGTATACTTGTTCCAGTTCATCATTCTTCTTCAGGCGGATTCCCCGCACGCCGATTGCCGACTTCTTCTTCTCCGGCACCTCTTCGGATGCAAATTTCAGGAAATATCCCTCTCTGGTCTGCAGCACCACCTGCTGCCCTCCGGTAATCACCTGAACATGAACCAGTTCGTCCTCCTCCTGAAGCTTCGCCGCCGCAATGGTACGCTTAATCACCTGAAATTCCAAGCCCTCTACTTTTTTAATCATACCCTGTTTTGTAGCAAATAGCAACCACGCATAGCGCATTTGTTCCGCATCGCACAAATATACGATATTTTCCTGGGTACTGTCATAATTGCTGATATTATCCACCGGCATGCCCTTATCTCTGAATTTGCCGAACGGAACGTCTAACACCTTAATCTGGTGCATCTTTCCAGTATTGGTAAACAAACACAGCCTTCCCGTATTCATACAGGAAATTACATATTTATTCTCGCTCTCCGCCGCCTCTTTGTTGCGCTCATAGGTGGCTGCATCCACCGTTCTGGCGTAACCGAAGCGGTCCATTAAGAATACGACCTCCTGCTCCTCTACCTTCTTCTCTTCAAAAACCGCTTCTTCCGCATTTTCAATCACCGTACGGCGCTTTACTGCAAATTCCTTCTTAAAGCGCTCTAGTTCCTCCGTAATTACATCTGCCATGGAAGTATAATTATTCAGGATATCCTCATATTTCGTAATATTCACTAAGGTCTGTTCATGCTCCTTCATAAGGGCCTCAATCTCCAGACCAATCAGCTTATATAAACGCATTTCCAGAATCGCCGTCGCCTGACGCTCGGTAAACCGGAGCATCGCCGCCATCTTCCTGGAAATACTGGTCTTAAACGTAATATTCTCCGTAACTCCTTTTGTCAGACACGCCTTCGCATCCTTCACATTCTTACTGCCCCGGAGAATTTCGATAATCAAATCAATGACGTCGCAGGCTTTAATCAGCCCCTCCTGTATCTCCTTCTTGTCCAATTCCTTAGCCAGCAGCGTTTTGTACTTTCTGGTGGCAAGTTCAAACTGGAAATCCACATGATGCTCGATAATCTTCTTAAGTCCCATGGTCTCAGGACGTCCGTCAGCTACTGCCAGCATATTCACGCCGAAAGTATCTTCCAACCGGGTCTTTTTATAGAGCATATTGGTCAGATTCTCTGCATCCGCGCCCTTTTTCAGCTCAATAACAATCCGGATGCCCTCTTTGGAAGACTGGTTGGAAATATCTACAATATCCGAGGTCTTCTTATTCTCCACCAGACTGCAGACGTCGTTTAGGAATTTCCCGATTCCTGCTCCTATCATCGTATAGGGAATCTCGGTAATCACCAGACGTTTCTTTCCGCCCTTCATATCCTCCACTTCCACCTTGCCCCGAAGCTTAATCTTACCGGCTCCGGTCTCATAAATCTGGAGCAGATCATCCTTATTTACCACAATTCCCCCGGTAGGAAAATCCGGACCTTTCACATACCGCATTAACTGTTTGGTACTAATCTGGTCATTCTTCATATACGCCTTCACTGCATCAATGACCTCGCCTAAATTGTGGGTGGGAATACTGGTCGCCATACCGACCGCAATTCCTTCCGCCCCGTTCACTAAGAGATTAGGCACCCGTACCGGCAGCACCTCCGGCTCCTTCTCCGTCTCGTCAAAATTGGGAAGGAAATTTACAATATCCTTGTCCAAATCCGCCAGAAACGCCTCCTGGGTAAATTTCGCAAGCCTGGCCTCCGTATAACGCATGGCGGCGGCCCCGTCCCCTTCAATGGAGCCAAAATTCCCATGGCCGTCCACCATCACAATCCCCTTCTTAAACTCCTGGGCCATCACTACCAGCGCTTCGTAGATGGAGCTGTCTCCATGAGGATGGTATTTGCCCATAGTATCCCCCACAATACGGGCGCATTTCCTGTAAGGCTTATCCCACCGGATTCCCAGCTCATGCATATCGTAGAGCGTTCTTCTCTGTACCGGCTTCAGCCCATCCCGCACGTCAGGAAGGGCTCTTGCAACAATCACGCTCATGGCGTAATCAATGTAAGACTTCTTCATCACATCCGAATATTCGGTGCGTATAATCTGCGATTCACTCATCAGTGTTTTCCTCCTTCCCTAGAGCATGTCCCCAAATCGCTTTCTGCAAAATGCCCTCTCAATTTGGGGACACACTTTACGCTACTATAACCCAACTTAATTACCATACTGTTTCGGTGAGCATGCTTTTTCGAGAGTGCATGTGTAAAAACGCAGGTGCAGCAAGCTGCATCGAAGCTTTTACACATGCACTATCGGGAAAGCAGGCCAGCGAAACATATGGGTAATTAAGTTGAGTTATACTAGATATCCAGCTCCGCCTCCGTAGCATTCTCATAGATAAACGCCCGTCTGGGAGGAACCTCTGTTCCCATCAGCATCCCAGTCACGCTGGAAGCCATTCTGGCGTCCTCAATCTCCACTAACTTCATCACCCGGGTCTCGGGATTCAAAGTTGTCTCCCACAACTGTTCCGCGTCCATCTCTCCCAAGCCTTTGTACCGCTGAAGGGTAAAGGGACCTTCATGAGTTTTCCGGTATCTCTCCAGCGCTTTATCGTCATAGAGATACTCTTCCTCCCCCTTCTTCGGCATCGCTTTATATAAAGGCGGCATCGCGATATACACATGCCCCTCATAAATCAGTTCCGGCATAAAACGGTAAAACAAGGTCAGAAGGAGGGTAGAAATGTGCGCTCCGTCCACATCCGCATCCGCCATAATAATAATCTTGTCATAGCGAAGCTTACTGATATCAAAATCATTGCCGTAGCCTTCCGAAAATCCGCAGCCGAAGGCGTTAATCATCGTCTTAATCTCTGCGTTGGCCAGGATTTTATCAATACTTGCCTTCTCCACATTCAGAATCTTCCCCCGAATCGGCAGAATTGCCTGATACATTCTGTCCCTTGCCGTCTTCGCAGAACCGCCGGCGGAATCGCCCTCTACGATAAAGATTTCACATTTGGAGGCGTCCCTGCTCTCACAGTTGGCAAGCTTGCCGTTGCTGTCAAAAGAATACTTTTGCTTCGTCAGAAGATTGGTCTTCGCCCGCTCCTCCGTCTTGCGAATCTTCGCCGCCTTCTCCGCACAGGATAACACCTTCTTCAAAGTATCTAAATTCCTGTCAAAGAACCGGACCACCTCGTCTCCCGTTACTTTTCCGGTAGCCTTGGATGCATCCGGGTTGTCCAGCTTCGTCTTGGTCTGTCCTTCAAATCTGGGGTCCGGATGCTTAATCGATACAATCGCCGTCATTCCGTTGCGGATGTCCGCTCCGGTGAAGTTCGCATCCTTCTCCTTTAAGATTCCGAGTTCCCTTGCATACTGGTTCATCACCGTCGTAAAGGTTGTCTTAAATCCAGTCAGATGAGTCCCCCCTTCTGCATTGTAAATATTATTGCAGAAGCCAAGAACATTCTCATGAAATTCATTGACATACTGAAACGCCGCCTCAACCTCAATTCCTTCCGCCGTCCCCTTATAGTAAACCGGCTCATGAATCGCCTCTTTCTTATGATTCAATTCCTTAATAAATCCCAGAATCCCTTCCGGCTCATGGTATTCAATCCGTTCAGGCTTATCCCCCCGCTTATCCTCAAAAAGAATCGTAAGCTCCGGATTCAGATACGCAGTCTCATGCATTCTGCTCTTAATTTCTTCGCTCCGAAACCACGTCTTCTCAAATATCGTATCATCCGGCAGGAAATTCACCTTCGTCCCTGTCTTCCTGGTCTTTCCGATTTTCGGAAGCAGCCCTTCTTCCAGCTCTATCACCGGCATCCCCCGCTCATAACGGTCATGATGAACAAATCCGTCTCTGCTGATTTCTACGTCCATATATACCGACAAGGCGTTCACCACCGACGAACCTACGCCATGAAGTCCGCCGCTGGTCTTATATGCCGAATCGTCAAATTTACCGCCTGCATGTAATGTGGTATATACAAGTCTCGCCGCCGAAACACCCTTGGCATGCATATCCACCGGAACCCCGCGCCCGTTATCCGCAACCGTCGCGGAACCGTTCTTTTCCAGCGTCACCTGAATCCTGGTACAATACCCTGCCAGATGCTCATCCACCGCATTATCCACCATCTCATAGACCAGATGGTTCAGTCCCTTCGTGGACACGCTTCCGATATACATACCGGGTCTTTTGCGAACCGCTTCCAGTCCTTCCAGAACCGCAATACTCTCCGCATCATATGTAGGTTTCTTTGCCATATCTTTCTATCTATCCTTTCCAGATCATTTCGGGGCATCTCTCACGCCGCAGCCGTCCAAAAGGCCCCCCGGCACAGATTTCCCCACACTTTAAAAGCATATCACAAAAAATTCCATTTCGCAAACTATTGTTCAGGCAAAACAGGCGATGCATCATTTTCACTCAACCAGCACTTCATTCAGCAGATCCGCCACCGCCTCCATGGCATTTTTCATTTCTTCCACCGTATTGGTCTGGGCCCCCGCCTCTATCAGCAGGCATTTCGGCATCAGGTGCATATTATACCGGTAACCCCGCAGATAAATCCTTCTGGTAAATCCGGGATATTTATTGTAGGCCGCCACCTGCATCTGTAAGGAAAATGCCAGATTATCCTGTATGTAGGGGTTCGCCAGATAATCAATCTCTCCGTTGGAGCGGGTCTTGCTGAGTCCGTTGAAGAACATAATCTGCGCGGTGGGCTTCCCATTTACCTCGGTTACCAGATGGGTCCCCTCGCCGACTCCGTCTCTGTGAAGGTCAATCACCACTTCAATGCTGGGATTTTCCTCCAGTATTTTCCCAATCTCCGGCTTGGCAAGGTCATAAGCCTTACTTCTGTCAAGCTCCCCGTCTATCAAATCATACACCCCTGTGTGATGCAGCGTTTCGATATGATAGGTATTGTTCAGCAAATCCGTCAGATAATCTCCGATTCCCACAATGGACGTCGACGTATCCCCAGGTACGGAATCCGCGAACATTTCCTGGGAATGGGTGTGATAAATCAGCACTTTCGGCCCTCCCAAATCCTGATTGATATGTAAATCCTTTCCGAGCAGCGCTTCCCCATTCAGTTCATCGCTCCGAATCATCGTAGAACTGTCCACCGTATAGAAATTCCCCAGCAAATAATCGAAATTCTTCATTTTTTCAATGGATGTATCAATTACCGCCGCCGTATTTGCCGTCTTAGCCGAATCATCTGTTCCGATTAAATTACCGTCGGTATCTACTGCATTTTCATCGTTCGCCTGTTTGGCCAAAATCATCGCATAGGTCTCTGCATCCTCCATATCCGTCCCCAAATCCTGTTCCTTCTCCACATAACCGCCGATCGGCATCAGACGCATGGCCTGTTTGGCCAGCCACTCTTCCAAAGAGTCTGCATGGTCTTCTTCCATGTAATATAATCCGGCCAGATACATTTTCCGGGCCTGACTTAGCAGTCCTTCCGACAATCTGTCCATCATATCCGGCCACGTAACAACCTGCATACTGGATAAAACATAACCGCACAGCAGAAGACTGCACAGAGTAATCAGCTTCCTGTTTACTTTGTAGACCCGGTTCTGTGCGAACTCCCATCTGCCGCCTGTCCTCGTCCTGTTTCCAGGCTTATTTTCTCTTTGCGGATAATGATTTCTATGATAATGATTCCTGTAATATTTTCCCCATCGTATTCTTAACACTGCTTCACCACCCAAGCCTTTCCCCATACAGCAACTATATGCTGACAGGGGACGGTTTATGTGCCGGCCTTGGGCGGAAACCGCATCTGCGGCTCTTTCTTCTGAATATTTCCAGGTTACATGAATCTTCAAGTAAATAACCCGTTCAATGCCTCCGAAATCGTGAAACTAATCCTTCTGACCGTATCGTCAATATCCTTCGGCGTCACAAACATCCCGTTTAAGTGAGGAGAAATCAGTTCTTTGACCAACTCATATTTTTCCGCTGCATTATACCCCTGCATTACGACTCCTACTCCCCGCAAAGTCTCCGACGTCTCCAGCGCGGTAATCAGATTCTCCATGGAATCATTGACGATTGTAGCCGCATCCACCACCGTAGGCACGCCGATGGCAATCACCGGAACTCCAAGGGTCTCCTCATTGATTGCATTGCGGTGGTTTCCCACGCCGGAACCCGGATGGATTCCGGTATCAGCAATCTGTATGGTCCGGTTCAGCCGCTTGGAACTTCTCGCCGCAAGGGCGTCAATGGCAATGACAAAATCCGGCTTCGTCTCCTTCACCACGCCTTTCACAATCTCAACCGTCTCCATACCTGTCTGCCCCATCACTCCGGGAACGATAGCGCTTACCAGCTTGACGTTTTGTTCTCCCACCGCATACCTTCCATATTCTTTGATGATATGCCGGGTAATATTCAGATTATCTACCACATAAGGTCCCAGAGCGTCCGGTGTCACCTGACGGTTTCCTAAACCAACAATCAATACCGAATATTCCCTGTCGGGCTCCTCTTTCACCAACTGCTTTAAGAACTTCATAAGCTCATCCGAAATTTCCTGATGGTATCCCTCGTCTGCCGCCGCCATATCAGGCGCCTCCAGCGTAATATAGGTGCCTACTGGTTTTCCCATAATCTTCGCACCCTTTTCCGTCTTAATTTTCACAGTAGTAATCCTGATTTCACGTTCCTCATCATAGGATTCTTCCAATTCCACCCCTGGAATCTCCACATTATCCGACTCAAATCTCTCCTTCTCCTCCAAAGCAAGATCGGTACGCACACTGTACTTCTCAATCATCGGTTCACCCTCACTTCCACACGAACTATAATACGTTATATCTTTCAGTTCACAGGATAGCTTTCCTGGCAGGCAGGCTACTGTGAACAATAACCACAATATCAGTTTTTACAAGATTTTGTGAAAATATGTATTGACATTAACTCTTTGTTAGCATACTATAATATAGTGTGTTTTGTTAGGGCGTCCGTGTCTGTTCTAACAAAGATAAATCGAGTAAATCGAAATCCATGATATCGGAGGTGGACAAATTGGCTAACATTAAATCTGCAAAGAAAAGAATTTTAGTAAATGAGACTAAGGCTGCAAGAAACAA
>CATJPU010000278.1 GCA_949742505.1 uncultured Lachnospiraceae bacterium
AAAAGGATCATGTATGGTCGCAACAGCTTTGAGATGCTGAAAGGAAAGCTGTTGCGGCTTGAGTTAAAACGTAAAATCAACTAACTCTGGAAAGATTCGATTTTTATAACATATTGTATCATTTCCCTCGATTGCAAAAATCTCCATCTCATCCCGGTATTGTCTGTACTCCTCCGTTAATATCGTCGTCTCATATCCCGACTCAGTCCAATTCAAATCATACACGACGTCTCCGCCCAATCGAAGCCACCCCCGGCGCAGGTAGGAATCTGTGTTCCAGATAATCTTCGTCAGTTTCTTCCCCTTTTCAACCGTCAGGCTGTCTTTACGAAGTTTCTTTTCTTCGATATCATCACTGTCGTCCAGAGCGCTTGCTAATGTTGGATTAAGCTCCATTGCCGCCATCCGCTCAAAATCATAATATTCATTGTTAAACGTATATTCAGCAGCTTCAAATACGACGTATTCTGGTTTGAAGATATTAAAATAGTACGGGAAATCTATCACATTTTGGTAATCGTGAACATAGATATATTCGCCTAATCCATTTTCCAGATACTTATATCCGTAAACATTTATATAACTCCCCTGGAAAACCAGGGCTCTTGGCGCTCCTTCGTCCAGACGTTCCTGATTCACATAATATCCAAACGCGTCATAACTTTCATTCAACGAAAGTTCTTCTTCATATTCTTCCGTCAGACTGTCGCAGGACATGAGGACCTCAATACTCGGAACCATCTCTTCAATCGGAAATTCAGAAACCGGCAGCGTTGTCTCCAATATCTCATCATAGACGATATCTTCCTCGCCATTGACATGCACCTGCGGAATCTCTTCCTGCATCGCGGCAAGAATCTCATTGGTTCCATATAAAGCTCCCAGGTCATTCCAGTGATTAGCGTCGTATTTCTTATTAAATACCGCTTCACCCTCCGCAGTTTTTTCCCGCAATATCACAGTGTTGTCCACATAGTTAATTCCTCTTCCATCCAGCGCTTTCAGAAATAAATCCACCCATTCCCGGTCATAGTTCTCCCCCTCCGGAAGATATTGTGTCAGAACCGCAGGCTTGGCAGGTTCAAATACAAATAAAAAAGGGACGTTCCTTTCCGTACAGTAATCCTGAATCTTAAGAACCATGTCTGCAAACACTTCCTGATACTCACCATAACCTGGATATACATTCCGTCCGGCGCCAAATACGTATCCTTCCTTACCATAGATGTACGATGGATGCACCATTTTTCCAAAAATCCGGTCATTTAAAATTGTATAAGATAAAATCATCTCATCCCGCAGCCCAATACGGTCGCTTACATAATTTTCAATATTTTCCGTTAATCCGGTTTCCTCTTCCTCTCCATATTCCTCTTCCTCATAGCCCTCTTCTTCCCCAAGCGCCTCTCTGCTTATAGAAAATGGATTTTTTGCCAGTTCACGATTGTCAATCACAGAGATTGCATTTTCTTCAAAATTAAATGTCAGAACCGGAATCAGAATAATCAGGACAAAGCATATCACAGTTATTACTCTTAATCTCTTCATAGACACTATCTCCTAGTACTGAAAATAAATAAACGGACTGTACGTAGAATTAATCATAAAAAGAATCGCAAGCACAAAAATGATTAACAGCACAGCTTCCTGTATAACAAATCCTACTTTACAATTTGAAAATCTTCGATACCATCCCTGCAAATTTTCTCCGCCAAATGCGACAGACCCCACAGCTCCAATCACCGCTAATGTAATAATCTCTTTGTCAAAATAATATTTCCATGACCAATAGACAGTATCAGCCTGCAATCTGCCAAACATAAGCTTTAACCAGTCCCACAATTCCCCAAAATCCGGAAATCTGAAAAACTGCCAGCAAAAAAATGTGATTCCCATTGTAACAAACCATTTTAGTATCTCCGGCTGTTTTTGATAGAACTTCTTATTCCTGATTACCCGCTCCAATATCACCATAGTTCCGTTTATTCCTCCCCAGAGAATATAATTCCAGCCAGCTCCATGCCAGATTCCAGTCAGGGCAAATACTACCGCAGCATTCCGAATTGCCTTTCGTTCTCCTCTCCTGCTGCCTCCAAGCGAAATGTAAATATATTCCCGGAACCATCTGCCCAGAGATATATGCCAGCGCCGCCAAAACTCTGAAATAGATTTTGAGCGATATGGAAAACGAAAGTTCTCTTCAAATTCAAATCCCAATAATCCTGCCAGCCCAATCGCAATGTCTGAATAACCGGAAAAATCATAATAGATTTCCAGCATATACAAAAAAGCCATTCCCCATCCGGTAATCATATCTGTCTCGCCAGCCGCCACATTACTGATACAGCTGCCAAACTGATCCGCCAGAATCAGCTTTTTCGCAAATCCAATCATAATCCGATTCAGCCCGGACACAAATCTCTCCAGAGTTACTGTTCTGTTATCAAGCTTGGTCGAAAAATCCTTCCATAATACAATCGGTCCTGATATGATCTTTGGAAAAAATGACAAATACAGCGCACAATCAATAAAAGTCCCGCCCGGAGCATCTCCACGGTAAATGTCAGTCAAATAAGAGATTGCAGAAAATGTAATAAATGAAATGCCGATAGGCGCCATGACAGAGTCTTTTACCAGGCTGCCCCTGAATAAATAATTCCATATCTCCGTCCATAACGGCATATATTTGAAATGTACCAGGCAAAACAATATCATTAGTACAGCAAATATAAGTATAAACACAGACAATGATATCTTCCTATATACTCTGTCCTCTTCTTCATTTCGTTCATATATCTGTATATAGCGATTACGATTACGGCCAATCCAGCAACCTGCGGACCAGACTCCAAGCATATAGACGCCAAGTTTAAAAACATCATCAAAGCACTCCCACATATAAAAAAGCATACCAAACGCTATTAATATGAAATCTTTTACACGAAATTTTAAAAAGACTGGAGATAAGGCCTTTCTTTTCTCTAGAAAATTTACAACGAAATAAATAGATATTGTAATAGGAAAATATACAAAAATAAAAACTGGCGTGGTAAAATTCATAAGGTTCTCTCTTTCATGATGAGAAAAAGCGCCCTTAAGCACCTCTCCGAATGCAAAAAATCAAACAGCTACATTATATTACACACATCGACAGATATCAACTTTTATTTCCGAAAATAAATTGGCGTAAATCTGGTGCAACAGTTGCTTTTTCCAATCTTGGAGATTTTTTGTACATTTCTTGATTTTTCCCTACATCCATGCTATACTCTTATCCGTTGCAAAGCCCGCAAAAACCAAGGTCTTACAGGGCTTTCCGCCGATTCCCGGCGTTATGGGAAGACAGCAAAGACGTCCGCCGGATATCTTTGCTGCCCGCTAAGGCGCGAGTGTTCGAGACCTTCCACTCGTAAAACAAAACTAGAGGAGAATCAAATTATGAGAAACAAGAATGTAACTTTTCTAACCCAGGCAGCTATGATTGCCGCAATTTATGTCGTGCTTACCTACGTATTTGCTCCATTCTCATTTGGAGAGATTCAGATACGGATTTCCGAAGCGCTCACCATACTACCCCTATTTACACCGGCCGCAGTCCCCGGACTGTTTATCGGATGTCTAATCGGCAATATTTTAGGCGGAGCTATTCTGCCGGATATTGTATTTGGAAGTATGGCAACCTTAATCGGAGCATTATTTACTTATTCCTTAAGAGAGAAGAAGCCTGTACTCGGTCCAATTCCTCCCATTGCCGCCAACACAGTTATCGTACCTTTCGTGCTGCGTTTCGGCTATGGAGTCAATCTTCCGATTCCTTTCATGATGCTCACCGTCGGCATCGGAGAGATTATTTCCTGCGGCATACTTGGTATGATTTTATATACCGCACTCAGCCGTTACCACCGGCTGATTTTCAAGGAAGCAGTCTAAAATAGTAACCCCTCAGACAGTCTCTTGCACTTGCTGCCACGACTTGTCTGAATTGTCACTCAAAAAAAACCGCCTCCGGTATACAAACCCTATAATTGGCTTGTACACCGGAGGCGAAATCTTATCGTCCTAGAACGTGTTTGAAAATTCATTCCTACAATCTGATGCAAATTGGGTCTTGCAGAAAGCAATTTGGGGACACGCTCTACGGCAGATATCCGATATACTCATTTCCATCTGCCATCATCATCTCATCCATCTGCTCTCTCGGCATTGTCTGTATCTGTCCATCTGCGGAATTGATATAAATCATCTGATGCTCATCATATCCTGTCAGAATCAAGGGGACGTCCCCATTCCGAACCCCGATTACCGGAGTTCCTTTATTAATCAGGTATGCAATCTGCTCTGCGCTGCAGCCAGTCAGTTCAACGCCCTTATCCCCAGACAATTCATTCGCTATCTCAAGCGGCGGCCTGCCTTCCTGCAGCTGGTTTCGTATGAACGTCATCAGTTCGTCCTGCCCTGTAATCTGAAAAGTCAGGTAACGATTCCCTCTCTCCCAAACATACTGGCCGTTTGGCGCAATCACTACGCCGCTCATACTATCTGCTGCCAGAATTGCCTGCCCCGCTTCCTCATAGATTCCCTGCAGCTTTCCAAGACCATATACACAGTATCCATTTCCCCCTGCTTCCTCTTCAAATTCCGGCAGCGCAGGATTGTCATGCAATGCACGCTTTGGCTTTAGTACTTTAACATCTTTCCCCTGAATACCGTCGGCAAATGTGAAGCGCATCTGCTTTTTCTTCAAATCCGTAACATAAGACTCCAGCGTAATATTGCTTTCCTCTTTTTCTCCGCTGCTTGTAATATAGTCCGCGTCCGCTCCCGCATATGTACCGCCGGTCTTCACCGCCCTGTAGAGGGTAATCATCCCTTCGCTGACGGCAGCTCCAACAATATAGTATTCGCCTGCATCATAGCTTTTCACTAATTCGTTTTCTGCATTATGAATCTCGACCTGATACATAGCAGCCAGCTTCTCACCGGTAACATTCTCCCCCACATCCGACTGCCTTGCCCGGCCGAACACGAAATCATCTCCCACAAATCCAAGGGGTATCACACTCTCCCCCTCCGCCGCCTCAACTTCGTACTCTTCGTCACGTTCTAGGTCTTTCACAATTACCTGCCGGGATGCATCCATATCTCCCCCCGCCTGCCATGCAAACCATCTTCCGTTTTCCGACATGGCATACTGACCTTCTTTCAAATCTGAAATTACCGGCTCGTCCCAGTTCTTATCTACATCAACCTCATACAGGGTTCCTCCCGCCATCATATATAAATAATCCCGATTTACACTGTAGTAAGCAAATTTCCCGAACTCTTCTTCTGCGATTCCGGCCGACTTGCTGCTGGGTATAAACGCCTTCTCCTCAATGCTGTTAGATTCCATATTGTAGTAGTAAATATCAACGCCTACCTGTCCTTCGCGCGCTCCCCGGTTCATATACCCGGCTACCGCAAATGTAATGTTTCCTTTCTTATCCATGCCAAGTATCCGAATATTATGTTCTGTGTTCCTGCTTCGGCTATCCGCATTTTCCGCATCCCGAAAACTAAATATCAGAGAAAGAACGCCCTCGTCGCGGTTATAATTCCATAGTTCATTAGCCTGAACAAATGCCACGATATTCCCCTCCGGATTAACCATATAGGGAACATTTTCCGATACAATCCCAAGAAGCAGTCCCTTCTCATCAAGCACCTGTCTGCTTCCGTCAAAAAGCTGCTCCATACTGCGGTCATAATCCAGCAGATGCATGGCGCCTCCTGCCATTCTCACCCGGAAAAATTCCTTTACCGCATAGCAATCCGTCTCGTTTTCTTCCCCTTTGCAATTCACTTCATATTCCAAAAGCACTGATGTGTACGACGCGTTTGTCTCCAGAATCTTCCATTGCTCTTCCCCCGTCACCTGCGGCTCCAATTCTCCCCACGTTACCTGTTCATAATTTGAATGAATCGTCACGTGGGAAAACGTACTGTTATCTCCCTCGGCATTTGGCTCCAGAGCCGCCCCGACGCCTGTATTTTCGTTCTTAGCCAGGGCATTTTCATGAAAATTATATACATAATCCAAGCAGGCTGCCACGTTAAAATCCGTCGGCGTTACTACTCTCGTATAGTAGAAAATATCTCCGGTATCCGAATGCAGCGTTACCGCCATGACCCGTTCCTGACTTAAAATTGCCTCGTCAAAAGTCAGCGTCATCTCTTCTGCCGCAGTTGAAATACGATTCTCATATAACTTTGTCTCACCGTCAAGCGAATAGACCGCATAGTCCACAGAAGAAATCTTTCTTTCCTCCGCTTCCAGCCGCATCGCCACCTGATTATTCGTCACCGGTGTGATACTATCCCGAATGCTGGCAATCTCCATCTCCTTTGTATACCCGTTCATCGCATTCAGTCTGTATCCCTCTACGGAAAAATAAAGTCTTGGAAGCGTCACATTTCCAATATCCGCAATCATATCATCGTTGCCCCTGCTGGTCCTATGTTCAAAATACAAAATAGCCAGGATAAATATTGCAGCCAGTATCCCTGCGTGCTTTAGTTTCTTCTTCATCTATATCATCAGCTCCTAATCCATAACCGGTTTCCCCGGTCTGCTGTTATCCATCTTATGTTAAATTTATCTGTTTTTATCATTCAGTAGACGCCCTAACGTCGGCGCTATATGCAGCGCTTCCTCGCATGCGCGAATCGCCTCTCGATTCTCCTTTGGCTTCCCTCTTTTTACCGCACGAATCAATATATTCTTTGGCGTATGCTCCATATCTATAAATTCCAGAATCTGGGTACGGTATCCTTCTCTCTCTAAATACTGGGCCCGCATCGCATCTGTTATCAGCGCCGACATGCGCTCTTTAATCAAACCATATTCCAATACAGGCGCCAGCACATCGTTTGCAATCTGCCCATTGACCTCATGCTGACAACAGGGCACAGACAGAATCACTCTGGCATTCCACCCCACCGCTTTCGCAAGAGCGTAGTCCGTAGCCGTATCGCAGGCGTGGAGAGTTACCACCATATCTACCGCGTCTACCCCTGTAAACTCTGCAATATTCCCCTCCAGAAATGTAAGCTTTCCATAACCATAGCGTCCGGCAAGCTCATTGCAGCGATGAATCACTTCCGCTTTCAAATCCAGTCCAATGATACGGATATCATATTTTTTCAATTCATGTAAGTAATAGTACATGGCAAATGTCAGATAAGATTTGCCGCATCCAAAATCCAGAATCGTCAGTTCCCTGTCCTTTGGAAGCTCTGGCAGGATATCCTCCACAAATTCAAGGAATCGGTTAATCTGCCGGAACTTATCAAATCTCCTGTTCACAATCTTTCCATTCTCCGTCATAACGCCTAAATCAACCAAAAAGGGAACAGCCTTCCCCTCCTCCAGAATATACTGCTTCTGTCGGTTATGCTGTAAGCTAATCATTTTCACCGGATTTTGCCGCCGCTTCATCTTAATTGCAGCCCGGCCTTTTTTGCTGATAAGAGCCGTACAGCTATACTGTTTCGTCTCCATCTGAAACTGCTTCATTCTTTTCATAAGAGAAAGTATCTCTTCCACAGCGTCGTCGGCATTCAGATTCTTATGAAATACCTGATTCCCCTTAAAACTCTCTAACTGAAAGAAAAGTGTGTCCTTCTTCAACAAAGGACGCACTTTCACCTTCACGATTCCGTCTTTTTCTCTCGGTCCACTTAAAATAGCCGACACAAAATCTATATTCAAATTCTCCTGTAGTAATGTTCTCAAATTTTCCATGGAGATATTATATCTGATTTTCCCTCTTTAGTAAACATTATTTTTCGTCACTGCTCACTCTGCGTAACAGCGCACAGGACCTTATTTTTTTACTCTCGGGAAAGTAATGGTTACCCGGAACAAGTCGCCATCCAGATACAGTTCAAATTTGCCGCCCATCAAAGAAGCCAGATTCTTCGCAATGGAAAGTCCAAGACCGCTTCCTTCTGTGCTTCTTGACACGTCTCCCCGGATAAACCGCTCCGTCAGCTCATCAGCGCTGATATTTAAGGGCTGTTCTGAGATATTCTTTAAGGAAAATATTACCTGTTCTTCCGTCTGGCTCAAATCCGAATAAACGCGGGTTCCTTCCATCGCATATTTGGCCACATTATTGTATATATTTTCCAGTATTCTCCACATTCTTCTGCCATCCGCCCAGATTACGGCCGGCTCTTCCGGCAGATTGATTACCTCTCTTAAACCTCTGTTCTCAAATTTCTCAGAAAATTCCCCGCTGGTCTGCTGTACCATTTCCACCAGATTTAAGTTCATGCATTCCAGCGTAACATTACCGGAACTTACCTTCGACGCCTCTACCACGTCCTCTGTCAGAACCTTCAGCCGCTGAGCCTTCGCTTCTAACACTTCCAAATATCCCTGAATCTTGGAATCCTGAATATTCTCCCGCTTCAGCAAATCAATGTAGTTGATAATTGAAGTCAGCGGCGTCTTAATATCATGAGACACATTCGTTATCAAATCTGTCTTAAGCCTTTCATTCTTAATGCTGTTCTCAACGGCTGCATCCAGACCGGCGCCAATATTATTCACACGCTCTGCAAGCTCTAGCTGTTCTCCTGTCAGCCCGGCGGTCGGAATCTTATAATCCAGTTCTCCGCTTGAAATCCTCATAACTCCTTCGCTTAAGCGTTTCCGGCCCACTGCCTGCTGTACAATATATGCCAAAGCCGCTATATCTACTGCAATTCCGGCAAGTACAATGACAAATTCACCTGATGTAAACAGAAGCATCTGACTCA
>CATJPU010000279.1 GCA_949742505.1 uncultured Lachnospiraceae bacterium
ATGGAAGCGAAATCGCTGCTTACGTAGTCTTAGGACCGAAGGCATTCCTGAGGTTCTTAGACTACGTTGGCAGGGAGTTCGATGAAATGTTGTCTCGCCCTGCATCCTATGTCACAGTTTGCAGACCGGAACGGGCGACGGGTGAACTGTTACTGTTTTGCTGTTGGTTAAACTCTACTGTGTATACAAAAGAAGTTGGATGTGTTAATATAAAGATGTGTTTCGGTGCAGATTGCAGAAGATATTTGAAAAGAGAGATTCTGCGGTTTGCATGCAGGAAGACGCTGCATGAGTCTAAGATAGGATGTGCAGCAAAATATGTGAGATATGAAAGGAGTATTTGGAACATGAGAAGAAGATTTATGGCGGCTTTACTGGCGGCTACCCTTGTATTTGGCGGCAGTATGACAGCGCTGGCTTCCGAGGCTGAAGGCGGGCAGGAAGAGGTTGTAGCAGAAGAAGCCGGAGAGGAGTTCTCTCAGGATGAAGCGGATGTGCAGGAGGCGGCTGTGGAAACGGAAGAAGAGGCAGTAGAACTGGCGGAGAATGATGCTTTTCCCAGAGAGGGCCGGACCGGACTGACATGGAATCTGGCAGACGGTAAGCTGACAATTACAGGGGAAGGAGAACTAAAAGAAGAGCTCCCGGAGGATAAGGTGCTTGAACCGGAAGAGAAACAGGAAGATACTTAAGTAGAGAAGGGAGAAGGCAATACGAAGATTGGCGGTATGGTATTCTATAACTGGAAGAAGCTTGAAAGCGTTACGATTCCTAATACGGTAACGGAGATTCAGTACAGCGCTTTTTCTTATTGTGAGAGTCTGGCGGAAGTAACCGTTCCTGCCAGCGTAAAGACTATAGGCGCTGGAGCCTTTGATGAATGTACAAGCCTTAAGACAATTACATTTAACGGAGACGCGCCTGAGGCGGAGTATCCTATCTTTGAAGGAGTTACGGCAACCGCTTATTATCCTGCCGGTAATCAGACTTATACAGAAGAAGTGAAGGATTCCTTCGGAGGGAATCTTACCTGGGCAGAGCAGCTTCCATATACAGATATCCCAGCCGAAGGAGATTGCTGGTACAGGGATAATGTAAGTTTTGTGTCCTCGAGAGGTATTATGACGGGCATGACGGATACAGAATTTGGTCCGGGCGTTGACCTTCCGAGGAGCCACTTTGCTACGATTATTTACCGCATAGCGGAAAAGCCGTCGGTGGAGTCTGAACAATCCGTATTTCCGGATGTACCGGATAAGGAGTTCTACACGGAGGCAGCGATATGGGCGAAGGAAAATGATGTAATCAAAGGTTATGATGACGGAAACTTCGGCCCGAATGACATGATTACCAGAGAAGATATGGCTGTTATTATGTACCGTTATGCACAATTGGCGAAACTGGATACAGAAGCTACAGGAGAACTGAGTGGATTCCCGGATGCAGAACAGGTAAGTCCTTATGCAGTTGAGGCGCTAAAATGGGCGGTCGGAAAAGGAATCATTTCAGGTATGGACCATGAAGGAAATAAGACGATCGAACCTCAGGGAACTGCTTCCCGGGCACAGTGCGCGGCAGTTGTTCAGCGGTTTATGGAAGGTTACGGACTGTAAGATATAAATTAAAATATCAATACTTAAATCAGACTTCGCGCGTGGGGAGTGTAAAGGGTACAAAGAACTTTTCCAGGCGCGAAGTTTTTATTCCCGCGAGTAACGAGCCAGGTGGGCATATCGCTTGTAGATGAAGCGTTTCGGCAGGAGTTATTGGAAAGTCATCATTTGACCTCTTAGAGAGTTGTTAGGGATTTGCTGCTGTGTGAAAGTATAGCAGGTTTAGTATTGAAGATAAGTTACCGAGACAGTCTCTGGATGAAAAGCAGGTATTTGTCACATGAGGAGACTGTTTCGGTAATTCTACGAAAAGATTTTATCATGATTCTTTATGAAATGATATGAAGAGGAATGAATTTTTGGACTACTTGTAAAAGTGTGCCATGTAATCCAGTCTCGTGGACATATTAATCATCAGCATATCAATCAGTGTTAATGCAGTCATAGATTCTACTACTACCACAGCCCTTGGAACTATAACAGGATCATGACGTCCATGGATGGTCAGGGAAGTGGATTCGCCGTTTTTGCTAATGGTTTCCTGAGGTTGTGCAATGGAGGGGGTAGGTTTGACGGCCGCTCTTAGAATGATTGGACTGCCATCGCTCATACCGCCAAGTATTCCGCCGGAGTGGTTGGTTTTCTTCCGGACAGTATTTTCTTTTATATAGAAGGAATCGTTATTGGAGCTGCCAAGGGCGGCTGCAGCCAAGAAGCCGTCGCCGATTTCCACTCCTTTTACAGACCCGATGGACATAATTGCTTTGGCTAGATTTGCATCCAGCTTTTCAAAGACAGTTTCGCCGATTCCGGCAGGCATTCCGGTTATGACACATTCAATGACTCCGCCGGAGGAGTCCTGATTGGAAATACATGTTTCCAGATAATCGGAGGCCCGGGCGGCATAGTTGTTATTTGGCATATAGAGACTGTTTTCCTGTATGCAGGCATAGTCATAGTCTGCTTCCGGGACAGTTACGGGACCGATGGATTTGGTATAGGTCTTTATCTGAATGCCAAGCTGCAGAAGGAGTTTGGCGGCTACAGCGCCTGCGGCTACGCGTCCAATGGTTTCCCGGCCGGAGGAACGGCCGCCGCCTCTGTAATCCCGGAATCCGTATTTGGCGTCGAAAGTATAATCGGCGTGTCCTGGACGGTAGATATTCATGATATTACGGTAGTCTTTGGATTTCTGGTCCTGATTTTCCACTATGATGGAAATCGGGGTTCCGAGCGTACGTCCTTCAAATACTCCGGAGAGAATCCGGGCTTTGTCTGTCTCTTTCCGCTGCGTGGCGAATTTGCTCTGTCCAGGCTTTCTTCTATTTAAATATAACTGAATGTCATCTTCCGAGAGAGGCAGTCCTGCAGGACAGCCATCAATGGTGACGCCGATACCGGGACCATGGGATTCGCCCCAGGTAGAAATCTGAAAAAGTGTGCCGAAGATTGAGCCAGCCATAATTTTCACTCCTCACATTAGATCTTTTTCTGCATTATATAGTATTTTTTGTGAAAAAGCAAACACGCTTTTAGAGCGTGTCCGCCGACCTGCGTCCGGACGGGATGAATGGCCGGAAGGAGTGTCTGGAAGGCATAGGCTGTGAAAGGGCCGAATGACCATAGGGAATAGAATCCGGGATGTGAGCTGAGACAGGAAAGGAATCTGCGGTATTATGAAAAGAATAGATTGGAAAAGCTTTGAAGCGATGCTTGGAGAGAAAATAGATGAAATCATAAAGGCGCCTGCAGCGGGAAGGAGTCTGAAAGAATATTTTGAGCGTTTTAAATCTTGGAGACAAATTGATTCTTACCAGGAACTGGACGCGGTTATTTTTGAGCGAATGTACGGGAGAAAACCGGAGAACTCCGAGGCTCTTAAGATTCGGTATTGGAGGTGCGGAACGCATCTTCCGAAAAGCAGAGAAGAGCTGCTTCTTCTTGGGGAAGCACTTGAGGCGTCGGACGAGGAGCTGGATTTGATGCTGAAAGAAATTCTGCTTGATGCAGGACTTCATGTGCCGGACGGAGCTTCTGATTTTTTTACCCTTTTATCCAGACGGTATCTGGCACTGATATCAGAGGAAAGGCTAAAAGTTCTGCATATTCAGAGAGAGTACATATCAGATTATTTGAGACATATTTTATTTGCCGATATTATGGACTGTCTCTATTATCCGGAAAAGGAAAGGGAATGGTATCAGGTAAATCATATATACAGCCGGAATTTCGCTTCCGAGTGCGCGCGTTTTTTTAAAAACACAGAGATACCCGGCCGGAGTACGGCTCAGCGGCTGTTGATGATCATGCTGATGCCGGAAATTAACAGAGAAATCATGGATGGCTGTCTGACGTATCTGGGTTATGCGCCCTTATCAGAGGAGACGCAGAGAAGGTCAAAAGCCCATGCGGACCGTTTGTTTTTGTGGATACTGGCACAGTTTGAAAAGAACCGCAGCGGCGATATCGAGAAGGACCGGCTGGCGCAGAAGGCTATGATGGAACGCATGGACGCATATATTGTCAGGAAAATCGCGGAAGAAAAAAATAAAAGGCGCAGGAAGTTACTGCAGGATTTGAGGATTATGAAATTCCGCTCTTTTGGAGTGAGGTAAGAGAATGAAGGTATCAAAGGCAAAAATAGAAAAGGTATTCAAATTTATAGAAAGAGCGGCAGAGATTTGTCGTATCAATTATGCCCGAGAGCTTTTGGGACTGAAAGATTCAGATGGTATCACAGAGAGAATTTTGCTGTCGGCAAAGTGGATGCTGATAGCGGAAAAGGACGGGGAGCATCAGATTGAAGAGGAATTCATAATAAACTGGAATTCTTTTGTAAGGCGTATTCTGGCTTTGGATATGCCGTATGGTTATCCGGAAGAGAAGAAAAAAGAGATTGGGGAGGAGGGACAGGAATTTGTCCGGGAGTTGACCGCGTTAAATGATAAACGGCAGAGAATGCTGTCCATGGAAAAGAGGCAGTATCGGCTTTTAGAACAGGTTCCGTCTGTTACCGGTCAGTTTGTGGGACGAAAGAGGGCGCTGGAGGAGATTCATGAGCGTTTGGAGCGGGAGAGAATATTAGTCCTTTACGGGATTGGGGGGATTGGTAAAAGCGAACTTGCGAAAGCGTATATGAATGGTTACAAACGTTGCTACCGTCAGATTTTATTCTGCAGTTTTCATGAGAATCTGCAGGAGACGTTTATTGATGATTCTCAGGTTCCGGTGGAGAACCTGTTGTTTGTAAATAGTGGGAAACGGGGAGAACGGGGCTGGTATTTCCGAAAGAAGCAGAGAATCCTTCGGGAAATCACAGATGAGAAAACCTTACTTGTAATAGATAATTTTGACGTTTTATCGGATCAAAGGCTCGGCGATATTACGGAATTACCCTGCAAGCTCCTTTTTACCAGCCGTACCAGCGCGGAGCAGTTTGGATTGCCGGGAATCCGAATTGAAGCGCTGGATTTATTTTCAGAGCAGAGAGAATTATTTTTTCGATACTATGGAAGGGAGATTCGTGAGGACAGGCTTCCTTTGATTGACGAACTAATAAGAAGGCTGCAGGGTCATACTCTTACCATCAAATTATATGCGTCTTATTTGGCGGAACAGGAGGACGGAATCAACCGGCTGGAAGGCCTGCTGCTCGGAGAAGACGAACAGAAATTGCAGAAAGAGGCTGCAGAAAAGCAGATTCAGGATATTTTCCGGCTTACGAATCTGTCAAGAACAGAGCGGGTTATACTTCGGTATCTCTCTGTGATGCCGGTGTACGGAATCGATATTCTACAATTTCAGAACTGGTGCAGAGTCAGGAATCGGGAATCTATTGAAAGGCTGGCTGCGAAGGGACTGGTGGAGTTAAGCAGAAGAGACGGGATTCTTTTCATGCATCCTTTGGTTGCAGCGGCCGTACGCAGAATAGAGAAGGTCAGTTTTCAGAACTGCCGTCCCTATGTGAAGTCTTTGTGCCGTCTCTGCCATCAGACCTGGACAAAAAGCGCAAGAGAAAAGAAGACCTACAAGAGATATGTGTATGTTATGCTGGGATATCTGCAGGATACGGAGCCGGAGCCGTTTACGGACCTGATTTA
This sequence comes from uncultured Lachnospiraceae bacterium, assembly GCA_949742505.1. GTDB lineage: Bacteria > Bacillota > Clostridia > Lachnospirales > Lachnospiraceae > Claveliimonas. The sequence goes on from CATJPU010000279.1 coordinate 5,714, forward strand.
TCTGGTTTCGGGAAGCTGGCAGCTCGGTTATTTTGAAGAGGGGGAGAAGTTTGGATTAAAGCTCTGCGGCTATGGCGTAAAAAAATACGGTACTGCAAGCAGTCAGGCGGCAAGTATCCGTCATATATTAGGCGCGCTGTATGATAATTGGGGAAAACGAAAGCAGGCGGTGCAATGGTTTCGCAGTGCATATGAAAATTACAAAGACGCAGAAGAGCCGCATCCTCTATACTATGCCCTGGTCTGTCATAAATTCGGGAGAGTTCTGCGGTACGAAGGGAAATACAGGGAATCAGAGCAGGTTTTGTATAAGGCGGCGGAGCGTCTGGCCAGACAGTTAGAGGAAGATCCCAGACAGGCGGATGTTGGTTATGTCGAGGAAATGGGGGCGGGAGCTCTCATGGATCTTTATATGGAGCTTGCGGAATTGTATTTGAATTGGGAGAGGCCGGACGAAGCGATGAAGTGGCTTGAACGAAGGGAAAAGGAATTTGAAAAAAGGAAGCTTGGAAGAATCTGGAATTCAAGCCAGTGGAATCTGTATTACCGGATGGGAATCTGTCAGAAAATGCTTGGAGACAGGGAAAAAGCGGAAAAGGCGCTGGGGGAAGCGCTGTATTACGCACAGAAATATTTTATCAAAGACAGTCCGTATATCCGTATGGTAAAAGAGGAGTTAGCTAAAGTCTGCAGCGAGGGGGAGGCGGTAAGATGAGGGACTTTACGAACAGGGAGGTGTAGTGGGCTACGTTAACCAAATTCAGCGTAAAATCTGGAGCGAAGTGTGGCGACAGATTGTAGGAATGGATTTTCAAACGCGCTCTAGCATTCTTCTGGTATAGGAAGGATGTAAAAAGAGTGAGAATAAAAAAGGATGGTTAAACCCTTCTGTGTATGCAAAGGAAGTTCATGCAATTAGAATAAATCTGTATAACTGTATGGGAAGATAAGAGGAAAAGGAGAACGTACATGAAAAAGCATACCAGAAAACGGGGGGTCATCTTATTGGCCTGTATTTTAGCAGCTGCGCTGTGCGCCTGTTCTTCGCCGGGCGGAGAAGAACAGAGTGGGAAAAAGAAGAGTGAAGAGCAGAAAGAGGAAGTTGAAGAAAAAGCTCAGGGACCTGTGGTGGAAGAACAGGTATTGTATGAGAAGGACGGAGTCCGGATTACTGCAAAGGAACTGAAAGTGGAGGAAATGGAGGATTATTCCTGGGCAACTCTGAATCTTCTGCTGGAGAACGAAGGGTCGGAGGACATAGTCTGCGAGATGAACGCAATGCTTGTCAATCATTATGAGATGAACAGCGGGCCGCTGCATGTTCCGCAGACAGTTCCGGCAGGAAAGAAGGCGAATGTAAGTCTGGATATCAGGGAAAGTGATATGACGAAGGCTGGCTTTGAACTGAAGGAGATTGGCGAGGTGGAAGCGGAATTTAAGCTGGGTAAAGTATCCGGAGAAACTGCCGGATTATCCAGTACAGGACTGCTGTCAGTGAAGACTTCCGATTATGATAAGATTGAGAGTAAGCCGGCAGAAGGCGGGAAAGAGATTTATAACGAAGCGGGCGTGCGGATTGTGTATCTGGGAATGTCAGAGGGAGGAGAAGAAGATGCCTATGATTTTGGGGCGGATATCTTTATTGAGAATACCAGTGACAAATCTGTTACCTGCTGGATTACCGGAGGGAACATTGACGGTACGGAGGTGAACAGCTATAATACGCCCCATGTCAGCGCAGGAAGAATGGCAAGATCTTCTATTGATTTCTTCGGAGATGCGGCGGCGAATATGGATATTGATTCGATGAATGAGATTACGGTTAAAGTAGAGCTTTCCGGAGACGGGATAACGGATGAAGAAGGTTATCCTGACTATGAAACGATTGCGGATTACAAGGATGTTACATTTTCCATAAAATAAATTGCAGGCGAGGAGTACGGGAATGAAGAATAAAATGTATAGAAGTATAGCGGCATTGGTTTTGATTATAGTAATGGCGTCGACGGGAGGATGTGCATCTTCCGGCGGCGGAGATGGAGCGGCGTCTGACAGCGGAGCGAAGAAGGAGACGAAGAAAGAAGAGAAGGAAGAGAAAAAAGGGCTGGATATTACGGCTGAGATTAAGGAGCAGGTACTTGTAGATAAGGACGGTCTGAAAATTACGGCAACCGGGCTTGGCAGTGACAGGGAAGATAGTTTCTTTATTGAGCTGTCTGTTCAAAATGATACGGAACAGGTATATGAGGCGAGGGCAGATCATTTTGTGGTAAATGGGTATGACATGTGGGGCGGTATGGACTATATAAAGCCGGGTGAGGCAAAGATGCAGCTTGATATAAACAGTCTGGTGTTCAAATATGCAGAAATCGGCGAGCCGGGCGAAATTGAGATTAACTCTTTGCGAGTGTGTGAAGCGGTAGAAAAGGAAACCCAGGACGGGGAAGATACTTATTATGATGTAGAAAGGGACAAGTACGAAAATCCATTTTTCAAAGAGGAAAAAATAGTGATACAGACGTCCGCTTATGATAAAATGTCGGATGCTGCCCTGCCTGACGGCGAAGAGTTATATAATGAAAACGGAATACGGCTTGTACGTATCGCCGCAGATGAAGAGGACCAGGAGAACATGGGATATCGAGATATATTTTTCCTGAAAAATGACAGCAGCGACCGGATTGAGACTAGTGCAAAAGAGGAAGCTGTTAATGATTTTGTGATAGACAGATGGACGACGGGATTTGGAGTTGTTGATTATGCATACGTTGAACCGGGTTGTACGGGAGTTTTTTGGTCAGGAGCAGATCCAACTATGCTGTCATTTGCCATAGGAGATGGAGAAGAAGTGGAGATAGAATCAATGGAATGCACGATACTCATTAATAAAACGGTTTATGACGAGGTGTATGATGTGGAAGTACCTGAAACAATTGCCGAGATTCCGTATAGTTATACCGCCGAATAATTCATAGGCTCAAATCAAAGAAAGAATTAGTTAAGGATTATATCAGGAAAGCGCTGCATA
>CATJPU010000280.1 GCA_949742505.1 uncultured Lachnospiraceae bacterium
CTGCCAACGTAGTCTAAGAAACTCAGGAATGCCTTCGTTCCTAAGACTACGTAAGCAGCAATTTCACTTCCATTAAAAACGTCTCTGAAATGCCTTGCTTCGTATGTCGCAGTTTGCAGCCCAGCGCAGGCGGCGTGTGAACTGTAACCAGTCCAGTATGTTATGCAGGTAATGGGGGAGGAATCTCTTGACTGTGGAGAGATGTTGAAGTATGCTGTATTAGAGCGTGCCTCCTAATTCATTCCTGCAATCTGTCGCCCTACTTCACACCAGATTTTACGCTGAATTTGGTCAATGTAGCCCACTACACCTCCGAAATCCAGCATAAAATCTGATGCAAATTGGGACGGCATCTTGCAAAAAGCAATTTGGGGACACGCTCTAGAGAAATTTATTTAGATACGAGGATTGACGCAATATGCTTACAGAACAAAGATATGAATTGATACTACGTTTATTAGAGGATAAGAAGAGTATTACGGTAAATGAGGTAAGGGATATGCTGAATACTTCCGAATCTACAGTGAGAAGGGATATTACAGCGTTGGATAAGGCGGGTAAGCTCACGAAAGTATTTGGAGGAGCGGTTGCGAAAAACTATCATACATTTACCATTCAGGAACCGACAGTTGCCCAGAAGAAGGATTTGAATCTGGAAGAGAAGAGAAGAATTGCTAAGTATGCGGCTTCTCTGGTGGAGCCTGGCGGTTTTATATATCTGGACGCAGGAACGACTACCGGATGTATGCTGGATTATCTGCTGGATACCAGTGTGACTTATGTGACTAATGGAGTGTCCCATGCCCAGAGACTGGTGAAGAAGGGCATGAAAGTTATTCTTTTGGGAGGGGAATTAAAGGCTACGACAGAAGCAGTAATCGGAAGTCAGGCTGTGCAGATTCTTATGAATTACCATTTTTCAATCGGTTTTTTTGGCGCCAATGGAATTACGCAGAAGGCGGGATTTACCACGCCGGATATCAATGAAGCGGCGGTGAAAAGTATGGCGATGGAGCAGTGTGAAGCTTGTTATGTTGTGGCGGATTCATCTAAGTTTGATATGGTGGGTTCTGTTAGTTTCTCTACATTTTACAGGGGAACGATTCTGACCGACAGGATTGTAAAGGGATATGAGGAGCAGAAGCATATTATAGTAGTGCCATAAATACAAAGGTGAAAAAAAGGACTTCCAAAAACTGGAAATCCTTTTATCAAGAGCGACAGACGGGGTTCGAACCCGCGACCCCAACCTTGGCAAGGTTGTACTCTACCAACTGAGCCACTGTCGCAAACCTTTTATTGTTCCTCAGAACAATAATTACTATACTACAGAGAAAAGAGATTGTCAACACTTTTTTGGAAATATTTTTGCGAGAGGGTAATAGTTCAGTTACAGTTCACATGTCGATTGGGGGACGCAGGTTGAATCCATGTACACTCTCTAAGCAGACGAAGCAACATTCCGATGAACTACCGACCAACCGAGACTAAGCCGCTCAGGAGAGCCTTCGTGGCAAAGTCTCGTTAAGTCGCTATTTCCTCTTCATTAAAAGCGCTTCTGAATTGCCTGCTTAGAGAGTGTACATGGATTCAACCCGCTGTTTACCAAATGCCCAGTGAACTAATACGCGAGAGGATAAGGGAGGAGTTGCTATGGAGCTTCAGATATTTCATACGGTAAACGCGGGGTTATATCTCTGGAATGGGCATTCCGGTCTGCTGATTGATAGTCTGCATGCCGGAAGGGATGCGGGATTTTCTAATACTGCGAACCAGTATATTCAGATGATGGAAAAGGGAGAGAGTTTTTTCGGTAAGACGAATGACTTTCTGTTTACGCATACTCATGGAGATCATTATGATGGAGCGCTGGTGAAAAGATTCCTGGAGAGATATCCGGACAGTTTAATTTATGGTCCGGGACTTGACAGAAGCAGGGTTCAGTCAGTACTATTAGAAAAGGGCGTCTGGAGATTCCAGATGAGAAACTACATAATTTATGCTTTTGCGACGGAACATGATGGGAAGATTTATGCAGATGTTCCACATTATTCTTATCTGGTTCAGTCAGGCAGGAAACGGGTGTGGATTAGCGGGGACGCAATACTTACAAGACCTCTGGCGGATAAAGTGAAGGGGTTGTGCGGGGAAGGCTGCTATGCGGCATTTGTAATGGTTTATCAGCCGGGAAGCCGGTCGGGGCGGGAGTTTTTAAGAACGTTTTCGCCGGAGCAGATTTATCTCTATCATCTGCCTTACAGGGAGGATGATAACTTTCATTATTACCATATGGCGGAAGATATCATGTCTCAATGTGCAAAAGAGGGGATTGTGATAAAAAGGCTTCATCCAGACAGCTTTATTCGGGAATGATGCTGCATTTACAGAGTACGAAAGAGAGGAACGATATTGAAGACGATTATCAGACATTCTATTTTAAGTGGATTTTTAGTTGGGCTGGGTGTGATGATTAACACCATTGCCGATAACCGGTATGTGGGAGCGATGCTGTTTTCTCTTGCGCTGCTGGTGATTATTGAGTGCGGTCTGCAGCTCTATACGGGAAAGATTGGATTTGTAAAGACGGTTCCCGCAGAGAATCTTGCAGTGATGCTTGTGGGGAATCTGTTTGGTTCCGCTATTCCCATGCTGATGGTTGCCACCCAGAGACCGGAGGTCTTAGAAGCTATGATAAGTGCGGCAGATAAGAAATTTGCCAATACCGTCCCGGCATTATTCTTCTATGGATGTCTCTGCGGCGCGTTGATGTTTATCGCGGTGTATTGCAAGAAAATGCTGATTACCGTATTCTGCATCATGGTTTTTATCTTATCAGGGTATGAGCACTGTATTGCTGATTTTCCGTATTTGCTGCTGAATTTTAGCATGGGAAATGTAGTGAAATATATCGTGATTATCATTGGCAATTCGGCAGGTTCGATTGCGGTACATTTTCTGATGAAGAAAGACGAGAGTTAGTGCTTCATCCGGGCAGATAGAGGCTGGTTTTCTGATAACCTAAAGAGATATTGGGATTTATTGTTAGAACGCATGTTACAGAAAGAAATTGGGAGGCAAAAAGGATGAGAACAGTAAAGATAGGGCTTCTTGGGCTGGGAACGGTCGGAGGAGGCGTGTATAAACTGATTGAGAGACAGAAAGAAGAGATGGCGGATAAGACCGGAGCAAATGTGGAGATTGCAGGGATATTAGTGCATAATCTGAATAAAAAGCGCGAGGGAGTCGATGAGAATCTTCTTACGGACCGGTGGGAGGATATTATCGGGAATGATGAGATTGAGATTATTATCGAAGTGATGGGAGGCGTCGAGCCGGCCAGAACGATGATTGGCGAAGCGCTTCGGGCCGGTAAGAACGTGGTTACGGCAAATAAAGACCTTCTTGCAGTGTATGGTGAGGAGCTGCTTGCTATTGCGGAGGAGCGGAAAGTAGATTTGATGTTTGAGGCGGCGGTGGCCGGAGGGATTCCGATTATGCGGCCTCTCAGACAGTGTCTGGCTGGAAATGAGATTTCTGAAGTGATGGGAATTGTAAATGGAACCACGAATTATATTCTGACAAAGATGTTCGAGAAGGGTATGAGCTTTGAGGAAGCGCTTGGGAAGGCGACGGAACTGGGCTATGCGGAAGCGGACCCTACGGCAGATATCGAAGGACTGGATGCAGGGCGCAAGGTTGCAATTATGGCTTCCTCTGCATTTCACAGCCGGGTGGTATTTGACGAGGTACATGTGGAAGGCATTACGAAAATTACCGCGCAGGATATTAAGTACGCGAAGGAATTTGACAGCGTGATTAAGTTGATTGGAATTGCAAGAAATACGCCGGAGGGCGTGGAGGCCTGCGTTTATCCGATGCTGCTTTCCGAAGAACATCCGCTGGCGTCAGTCAGGAACTCTTTTAACGGAGTATTTGTACATGGGGATGCGGTAGACGATGTGATGTTTTACGGCAGGGGAGCCGGAGAGTTTCCGACAGCCAGCGCGGTGATGGGCGATGTGATTGACGTGGTGAGAAATACCGTGTGCGGATGTACCGGACGAATTACCTGCACCTGCTACCGGGATACGCCAGTGAAGAAATTCGATGATATCCGGAATAAGTTCTTCCTGCGGATGCAGGTGGATAATCAGCCGGGTGTTCTGGCGTCCATTGCCAGCGTATTTGGCGCACACAAGGTAAGTATCAATAAGGTGGTTCAGAAAATAGTTACCGACGGAATTGCAGAGCTTGTGATTGTTACAGATGCGGTGAAGGAATATCATATGCAGAATGCGCTGGATCATCTGTTGTGTATGAAAACAGTAAAGGAGATTAGCAGTGTCATCAGAGAGTATTAGTCA
>CATJPU010000281.1 GCA_949742505.1 uncultured Lachnospiraceae bacterium
GTATGCTTTCTGTTTTTGCAGTTTCCATTTTCTGCGTTAGCAGAAGAGGAGAGCGGGGAAGAATTTGCACAGAATGAAGTGCTGGTTCTGTATGAGACCGGACTTGATGTTGGCGGAGAAGTTGGATTATATGAGAATTCTGACGAGGTAGAGGTTCTTTCTGAGTCTGAAGAAGAGACGATTGCTCTGGTAGAGCTCCCTGATGATATAACAGTGGATGATGCGATTGAAGAATATGGAAAGGAAGCGGGGGTAATTGCGGTTACCCCCAATTATACGTTAGAACTCTATGACAACGCAGGAGCGGGGCTGAACGATGAAAGAATCGGAATGCAGCAGTATTTGGACCAGGTGAATGTAAAGGAAGCCTGGAACAGTGTTTCTGCATTTCCGCATCAAAAGGTTCGGGTTGCGGTTCTTGATACCGGTGCGGATATCAATCATCCGGATTTGCAGAATATACTGAATCTGGATATAAGCAGAGAATTGTTACAGGATGGAAGTCTCGGTCCCCTAAAAGGCGATGATTATGCAAATGGAGGATACACCGGAGCAGGAATCGGACATGGAACGCATGTCTGCGGTATTCTGGCGGCTGAATCCGGTAATATGCAGGGAATTGCGGGAGTAGGAAGCTGTATAGATAATTCAGCGATTGAACTGATGGTGGTAGACATTTTTTCAAATGTTAAGACGACAAGTCTTGCCAATCTGATTTCCGGAATGGAATATGCGGCGAGTCAGGGGGCTAAGGTAATCAACTTAAGCCTTGGCATTGATGCTGCTAAGATTGATGATACCATATTGAGAGCGGAATGCAGCAGGCTTTATAATAATCAGATTACTCTGGTTTGTGCAGCGGGAAATGAGGGCAGATATGACGGAGGTCAGATTAGCGATGTTCCCAGTGATTATAGTTCGACCATCGGCGTTATTTCGGTAGATGAGAACAATGCGCGGGCGGGATTTTCCAATTATGGGACAAGGAAGGATATTGCGGCGCCGGGCACAAGAATGTTCAGTACCTTAAAGAATGGTTCATACGGCTATAAAGAAGGTACATCCATGTCTACGCCCGTCGTTTCGGCAACGGCAGCTATGTTGTATTCTCTGAATCCTTCTTTGACCACCAGAGAAGTGAAAAGAATTATAAAAAATACCTCTTCCGCACTGCCGGGGGAAGCGCCGGGGGTTGGTTTGATTAACTGCGGGAAGGCAGTGACGACCGTGAATCAGATGAGTCAGGCGGGGCAGAACACTGATGTTGCGCTGCCCTTTGCGGATATCGAGGAAGGAACATGGCATTATGAGCCGGCCTGTTATGTGTATCAGCGGGGAATTATGACCGGCATGGATGAATATCATTTTAATCCGTCAGGCAGTGTTTCCCGGGCTCAGTTCGCAGTGATTCTTCATCGTATGAACGGAGGGGGAGCCATGTCTTACCGGGACGCCTTTCCTGATATAGAAGAAGGAACCTGGTATACGGATGCTGTTTTGTGGGCAAATTCACAGGGAGTTGTAAAAGGATATGATAACGGAAAGTTTGGACCGTCAGATTATATTACCCGGGAGCAGATGGCAACCATGCTGTACCGGTATGCCGAAAGGCAGGGGTATGATGTAAGCGAGAAAGTCAGATTTGATTATTTTACAGACGCGTCAAGAGTGAGCGGTTTTGCGTGGGATGCGATGCAGTGGGCGACAGGTATCGGAATGATAAGCGGAAAAGATTCCGGGACAAGAATTGATCCGCAGGGGAATACAGCGCGTATTGAATGTGCTGTAATGATAGAGAGATTTGAAGAGAAGTATGTTATGCAAAGGGAGAACTAATATGGACAAAATAGCTGTTTTGATTCCCTGCTATAATGAGAGTAAAACAATAGAAAAGGTAGTAATGGATTTTGCGAGGGTGCTGCCCGAGGCTGTAATCTATGTATATGATAACAATTCATCAGACGGAACTGACCGGATAGCGAAACAGGCCGGAGCGGTTGTAAGATATGAATATCAGCAGGGAAAAGGAAATGTTATCAGAAGGATGTTCCGGGAGATTGATGCGGAATGCTATATTATGGCGGACGGAGACGATACGTATCCGGCGGAATTTGCACCGAAGATGGCGGAAAAAGTATTGGAGAGACATGTGGATATGGTTGTAGGAGACAGGCTGTCCTCAACCTATTTTACAGAAAATAAACGGCCCTTCCATAATTTTGGCAATTCTCTGGTCAGAAAGAGTATCAATGTCCTGTTCCATACAGATATTAAGGATATTATGACGGGGTATCGGGCATTCAGCTATCAGTTTGTCAAAAGTTTTCCAGTCTTGTCGAAGGGATTCGAGATAGAGACGGAGATGAGCATTCATGCTGCCGACAAGAATATGTTTGTGGAGAATGTTGTCATTGATTACCGGGACAGGCCCCAGGGGAGCGAATCGAAGTTAAATACCTATTCCGACGGAATGAAGGTGCTGCTTACAATTGCGAAGCTCTACAGAACCTATAAGCCTCTGGGCTTTTTCGGAACACTGGCTTTTGTTCTGACCATGTTTGCGGCGATTCTGTTTGAGCCTATCATTGTAACATTTGCTAAGACAGGGGAAGTTCCAAGATTTCCGACGCTCATCGGATGCGGATTCATTCTCATGTCGGCCATTCAGGCTTTTTTCTCCGGAATGATTCTCCAGACGATTTCGCAGAAAAACAGGCAGGATTTCGAGATGGAATTGCACAGAATAAGGGCCAAGTTTGATGAGATGAAATAAAATAGAAATGTACTGATGAAAAGCAGTCCGTATCGGGCTGCTTTTGTTGCAGTTTACAGGTTATCTGAGTTGCTTCGAGAGCTTTCGGAGCAACTCAGATAACCTGTAAACCGCAACACTTTATTTTTTGAATACGTGATGTACGGTTGATTTTAATACAATAAGTTGTTATAATATGGAAGTGAATTTGTATTGTTAAGGAAGATTTTGGAGGTATTATGTCAGTTTATATACAGAATTTTATGAAGTTCAGACCGCTTTTGAACGAACTGGTGTCCAGGGATGTGAAGATTAAGTACCGCAGGTCAGTGCTTGGGGTTTTGTGGACTTTGCTGAACCCTCTTATGATGATGATTATTTTGTCTGTGGTATTTTCGAACTTATTTAAATTTGATATTGAGAATTTTCCGTTATATCTGCTCAGCGGTCAGATAATCTTTAATTTTTATAATGACGCTACATCGAACGCCATGTCGGCCGTTATTGGGAATGCCGCTTTAATTAAGAAGGTGTATGTGCCGAAGTATCTGTTTGTCATTTCAAGGGTTTTTTCCAGTTTTATTAATCTTTTAGCATCGTTTACAGCTTTAATGCTGGTTATGATTGCTACCCGGGCGGAATTACACTGGACGGTTCTTTTGTCGGTGATTCCTCTGGCTCTTCTGGTGGCGCTTTCGCTGGGGATCGGACTGGCTCTTGCGGCGCTGACGGTGAAGTTCAGAGATATTATGCATCTTTATTCCGTTTTTGTTACTGCGCTGATGTATCTGACGCCGGTGATTTATCCCATGTCTATCCTGCCGGGATGGCTGTATAAGATTGTAATGCTGAATCCGCTGACCAATATCCTAACCATGTTTCGGAGCGTTATGTTTGATAATACGGTATTTGGTCTGGGAGAGCTGGGACTGGCAGCGATAGAGACCGTTATTTTTCTGGCGGCGGGCCTGTATATTTTCTATAAGAATCAGGATGAATTTATTTTGAATATTTAGGAGCGTGTAATGGAGAATGCAGTTATCATAAAAGTTGAACATGTATCGATGAAGTTCAATCTTGCAACAGAGAAGTTTGACAGCTTTAAGGAGTATGTAATCCGAAGTATCAAAAAACAGATTTCCTATAATGAATTCTGGGCGCTTAAGGATGTATCCTTTGAAGTGAGAAAGGGAGATTCTCTTGGATTAATTGGACTGAACGGCAGCGGAAAGAGTACGATGCTTAAGACGATTGCCGGAGTGCTGAAGCCCACTAAGGGAAGCGTGACCGTATATGGAACGGTAGCGCCGTTAATTGAACTGGGAGCGGGATTTGATTTTGATCTGACGGCGAGGGAGAATATCTATCTGAACGGCGCTATCTTAGGTTATACCCGGGAGATGATGCAGGAGCATTATGAGGATATTGTTGACTTCTCAGAGCTGAGGGAATTTATGGATGTTCCTGTGAAGAATTTTTCCTCTGGTATGGTGTCGAGGCTGGCTTTTGCGATTGCGACAATCGGAACGCCTGATATTCTGATTGTGGACGAGGTTCTCTCTGTGGGTGATTTTCGTTTTCAGGAGAAGTGTCACGAGAGGATACGCAGAATGATGGATCAGGGAACTACGATTCTATTTGTGTCCCACAGTATTGACCAGGTGAAGTCTATTTGCAATAAGATTGTCTGGCTGGAGCGGGGCAGAATGAAGCGTTTTGGAGACGCGGAGCCTGTCTGTAAAGAATACAGTGAATCTTAGGTGAAGAAGGAAATGTAGATGAAGAAGTTAAAGACAATTATAGGAATTATTATTGTGCTGACTGCTGCGTTTTTTTATGCGCACATTGCAAAGGCCAATAAGATATATGACAAGAGCGTAGACAGCAGCGAGTATATCGGAACAGGGGTTTTTGAAGGGACGATTGAGCAGGAATTTGTATGTAACGAGGACACGATGGATGGGATTTCTGCCAAATGCCAGCTTCAGGGGGACGCTGCCGGTACGGCTCTGAATCTGACGCTGATTGATAATGTGACAGGGAATATTGTGGCAGAAAGCAGTCTTCCGGCTGAAGATATCAAGAACAGCAAATTGAATCTTTTTTCATTTCCGACTGTTGAGAATTGCAGAGGCAATTCCTATACGGCGCGTTTTGAAAGTATGGAGGAGAATCAGCAGGAAAACAAAGGGATTGGACTGGTTTACCAGCCGGAGACGATGAAAAATACGAAATTAGAGATAGGCGCTAAGGAGACGCAAGGGACGCTGATTATCAAGGCGGTTACAAACCGGTTTGATTTGGAGACCTGTTGCGTGCTGCTGATTTTTATTATATATATTGTGGTTTTTATCAAGTTTCTTTATAGATTATTTAGATAGGAGAAAGAGTATGGGAATCAGATATCATATTGATGAAGTGAAATACCGGATTAAGCCGGGAGAGCGCTATATACGTGTGAACGGATGGGGATTTGGAACCGGAGGCGGAGAGATTCGCTGTGCGGCGGTTCTGAATGGAAAGAAAGCAGAAGGCATTCTGGAGAAGGTTTCCAGAAAGGATGTTTCCCTAAAGTATCAGAAGTATCATGTGGATGAAAAGAGCGGATTTTGTCTGAAATTATATTTAGAAGAAGATGAGATACCGGAGAGCCTTCAATTCTATCTGCGGGACGGGAAGAAGAGAAAGTGCGTTGTCGATATGAATCAGAAAGATATTGTGCAGGCGGCGGACTCGAGTACGATGTCCTATAAGATTGACGGAATCAGGCTGGATGATAAGAAGGTGTACATTGCCGGATGGATTACATCTGTAAAAGGTAACGATGCGGTACAGATTGACGTTCTGAATCAGGATGACAGGAAAGTAGACGCCAGAATACAAAAAGAGGCCAGAGCAGATCTGATTGAAGCGCGGCTTGTAAAAGACGCGGATAAGTATTGCGGCTTTAAGCTGGAATTTTTCCGGAGCGATGGAAGGGATTTTCGACTGGTTTTCTCCGATGGGTTAAGAAGGAAGTATATTAGGCTTAATCTTGAAGACGTGTGGAGAAAACAAAGGATTCGCGCAAAGACCGGATTTGCAAGGGAAGCGTTGAAGCATGTGAAGCCGAGCGCCGCCCATGAGATTCTGTCTTACATGAAGGAGAATGGGGTTCACGGTCTGAAGGAATACATCGTTATGCGTGTGAATACCTCGGGCAAGCCGTATAAGGTTTGGTTTAAAGAGCACATGCCGTCTGAGAAGGAGCTGCAGGAGCAGAGGGATACGGTATTTGACAGGCAGCCGAAGATTAGTCTTATCGTACCGACTTATAAGACGCCGGTGCATCATTTACAGGAGATGATTGAGTCTGTGCGGGCTCAGTCCTATCCGAACTGGGAGCTGTGTATCGCAGACGGAAGCGAAGGCGACCCGGCGGTTGAAGCCGAGCTTAAAAGATATCATATGCTGGATGAAAGAATCAGGTATAAGATTCTGGAGAAGAATTTCGGAATAGCCGGGAATACGAACGGCGCTTTGGAGCTTGTGTCGGGAGAATATATCGGGTTGTTTGACCATGATGATATTCTGGCGCCGAATGCGCTGTATGAAGTTGTTAAGTCTTTGCAGGAAGATGATTATGATATTATTTATACAGATGAAGATAAGATAACGGATGAGGAAAAGGAGCATATTGACCCGAATTTTAAGCCGGATTTCAGTATTGATTTGTTCCGCTCGCATAATTATATTACCCATTTCTTTGTGGTGAAGGCTGAAATTATGAAGCAGGCGGGGGGATTCCGAAGCGAATATGACGGCTCGCAGGACTATGATCTGATGTTCCGCTGCATTGAGATTTCAAAGAAAATTAAGCATATACCGATGATTCTGTATCACTGGAGAATCCATATGAATTCTGTCGCAGGAAATCCGGAAAGCAAGATGTACGCTTATGAAGCAGGAAAGAAAGCTATCGAGGCACATCTGGAGAGAATGCACATCGACGCGACAGTAGAACATCTGGGATTATGGGGGATGTATCATGTAAAGTATGCTACGCCTGGGAATCCATTGATATCTGTTATTATTGCAAATAAGGACCATGCGGAGGATTTGGATACCTGTATCAAATCGTTGTTTGAGAAGAGCAGTTACACGAATTTTGAAGTCATTATTGTTGAGAATAACAGTGAAGAGGCGGAAACTTTTGAATATTATGAGCGAATCAAAGCAGAACATGAACAGGTAAAGGTTGTTGTGTGGGAAGGAGGATTTAATTATTCTGCGATTAACAATTATGGGGTTCAGTATGCGAAGGGAGAATATCTTCTGTTCCTGAATAATGATACGGAGTTAATTGCGCCGGAATCTATGGAAGAGATGTTAGGATGCTGTATGAGAGAGGATGTGGGCGCTGTGGGAGCGAAGCTACTCTATGGCGACGATACGGTTCAGCATGCGGGCGTGGTGGTAGGATTCGGCAATTATGCGGGTCATGTGAATACGGGAATCGGCAGAGACGATTACGGTTATATGGTACGAGCCAGAATCAACTGTAATTACAGCGCGGTGACCGCGGCATGTATGATGACGAAGAAATCCTTGTTTGAGAAGGTCGGAGGATTTGACGAACAGTTTGTGGTGGCTTGCAATGATGTGGATTATTGTCTGAAGCTGAGAGAACTTGGAAAGATGATAGTCTTTAACGCCTTTTCAGAATGGTATCACTATGAGTCCAAATCCAGAGGATATGAGGATACGGAAGAGAAGTTAAAACGGTTTGAGGGAGAAATAGATAAATTTCAGATTAAATGGAAAAGGATTCTGGAAGAGGGAGATCCTTTCTATAACAAGAATTTCCCTGTTACAAGGGCGCCGTTTACTTTGGGGTGAGATTAGTTATTGTTTAGATTATGAGCTGGAATTTACGGTAAATTTTGTGAGAATGAACACAGCGAATCATAAATATTCGTTGCACAGGAATCAATGATAAGTTCTATGAGTAAGCAGGAGGGAATGAGATGAGGAAAGTTAAGAGAAGCGTAGCTTTGCTCTTGGTTGTATGCTATTTATTTACAGGGACTGTATTTGCAGAGGGAGATATTGCGTCAAAAGATACAGGATTAGAAAAAAACCTGTTGGAAGAACCCGTATCAGGAGAGACGCCGCCAAAAGAGGCTGTGCCGGAAGGGCCGATAGCGGAAGGGATTCTGCCGGGAAGTGTGTCACCAGAGAAGTCTCTGGCAGGAGATGAGGACATACAGCAAAGCGATAGTATGAATGAACCGGCGGCAGATACCAAACAAAATGGTAACAAAAATGAAACTGTGGAGGGCGTCCAACCGGCTTTTTCTGAAAAGAAGACGGGGAAGGAAGATGCGGTTCTGGAAGAATTACAAGAGAATGTGATGGAAGGGCAGACTGCCGTTGACGGTTCCGGCGCTGAGTTAGAGGAGGAGAATGTAGAATCTGACCTGACAAAGCCAGAGATTTCGTTAATTGAGGTGGATGAGAGCAATAAAGAAAACGGGAAAATCCGTATTCTGATTCATGATGTTACCTCCAATGAACTGGTAGAGCATATTCTGGTTTCGGTTTGGAGTGATATGAATGGCCAGGATGATTTGAAAGAATATGAGGCAGAATACGACGGAGTTGGAAATTATATAGTGGACTTAGACATCAAGGACCATAATTACTCCTACGGAAAGTATATCATTAATGCATATATCAGAGAGCGTTCAGGCGAACAGTATTTGGCTGGAGAGAGTGAATTTGAGATTGAATGGAATCCGGGGAAAGTGACTCTCGAAGAGACCAAAGA
>CATJPU010000282.1 GCA_949742505.1 uncultured Lachnospiraceae bacterium
ATGAAGGACGCCGTACATAAGGCGTGGCTGGAATTAGAAGCCTGCCGTCTGGATATGATGAAAAAGGGCGAGGAGACTGTCGAATACTTAAGCCGCACCGGTAACCGGGGAATTGTCCTTGCGGGACGGCCCTATCATCTGGACCCGGAGGTAAACCATGGTCTGCCGGAACTCATCAATTCCTATAACATTGCGGTTCTGACCGAAGACAGCATCTCGCACCTGCACCGGGTAGAGCGGCCCATTAACGTAATGGACCAGTGGATGTACCACTCCCGCCTCTACGCGGCGGCAAACTATGTGAAAACAACGGAAAATCTGGATCTCATCCAGTTAAATTCCTTCGGCTGCGGTCTGGACGCCGTCACCACCGACCAGGTAGCGGAAATCCTGACAAATTCCGACAAAATCTATACTTCCTTAAAGATAGACGAGGTGAATAACCTTGGAGCCGCCAGAATCCGCGTCCGCTCTCTGCTGGCCGCCCTGCGGGTAAGGGACGCCCGCCGGCAAAAGAGGGAGATTCAGCCTGCAAACATTCAGAAAGTGCCTTTCACGAAGGAGATGCGAAAGGACTACACCATCCTCTGCCCCCAGATGTCGCCCATTCATTTCTCTCTCTTAGAGCCTGCCTTTCGGGCTTCCGGCTATAAGATCGAAGTGCTGCCAAACGACAACAAACAGGCCGTTGACATGGGATTAAAATATGTCAACAACGACGCCTGCTATCCTTCTCTTATGGTGGTGGGACAGATTATGGACGCCATCCTGTCCGGCAGATATGACACCGATAAGCTTGCAGTCATCATCAGCCAGACCGGAGGCGGCTGCCGGGCCTCCAACTACATCGGCTTCATCCGAAGGGCTCTGAAGAAAGCCGGTTATGCGCACATCCCGGTTATTTCCGTTAACTTAAGCGGACTGGAAGGAAATCCGGGCTTTAAGCTAACGATTCCTCTGGTACTTCGAGGCATCTATGCAATTGTATTCGGAGACATTTTTATGAAATGTACCTACCGGCTGCGGCCCTACGAGGCGGTTCCCGGCTCTGTAGACGCCATGCATGAGAAATGGCAGGACGTATGCATTCATTTCCTGTCAGAAGGTTATCCTTCCCGAAGGAAATTTAAGAAGCTGTGCCGGGATATCATAGAAGATTTTGACACCCATATCGAGCTGCTGCCTGTGAAAAAGCCCCGGGTAGGCGTAGTAGGGGAAATTCTGGTCAAATTCCTGCCTGCCGCTAACAACCATTTGGTAGAACTGTTAGAAAGCGAGGGAGCCGAAGCTGTGGTTCCGGATCTTCTGGATTTCCTAAACTACTGCTTCTACAACCAGAACTTTAAGGTGGAAAAACTGGGCTTTGCAAAGAAAAAAGCAGTGATTGCCAATCTTGGAATCCGGGCATTGGAATGGTTCCGAAAACCCGCGACGGAGGCCTTTGGTAAGAGCAAACATTTCACCCCTCCGGTACGGATTGAGAAGCTTGGAAAAATGGCGTCGGACATTGTCTCTCTGGGCAACCAGACCGGAGAAGGATGGTTCTTAACCGGAGAGATGTTAGAGCTGATTCACAGCGGCGCCTCCAACATCGTGTGCACCCAGCCCTTCGCCTGCCTGCCAAACCATGTGGTGGGAAAGGGCGTAATCAAAGAACTGCGCCGTCTGTACCCCAAGGCCAATATCGTGGCAATTGATTATGACCCGGGGGCCAGCGAGGTAAATCAGTTAAACCGGATTAAACTGATGCTGTCTACGGCGAATAAGAATTTGTAGGACAGAGGTAGTAAGATGAAGCAAAAACCCTTGTAATTAAGGACGATCTGGTTATCCGGGCAGAACTTATCACGCTTTTGGAGGGGAGCGGCTATGAGGGATTCGCGGCCACAGACTTTTCTTCCGTTATCGAAACAGTCCGGGCTGTGAAACCGCATTTGATTCTGTTAGATATCAGGCTGCCGCAGGCAAACGGCTTTACCCTTGTTCCCAGATACGTGGTTTCTCCTCTCCCATGTGCTGATTATCTTTGTGACAAGCTGCACCACAGATATGGACGAACTGAACAGCATCGTGCTGGGCGGCGACGCTTTCATCAAAAAATCCTAATTTGCGCCCGGGCCGACATCGTAGAGTACCTATGGGATAATCAGGTCTATGTAGACGATAATGCTTTAAGCGTCAACATCAACCGTATTTGTGAAAAGCTGACGTCCATCGGCCTGACCGGTTTTATCCGGACAAAGCACCGGCAGGGGTACATACTATGAATAGCAAGGGATATTGGAAACAGTAGCTTCCTCTTCTGATTCTGCATTTCCTGTGCATGACCACCTTGGCTCTGTTCCTGCTGGTAAACCAGAACAGCCCTGACAGCCTCCTCCTTGTTCTGGCAGTTTAGATGTTCCTTCTGGCGCTCTGGCTCTGGAAGTCTTACCGCAGCCGCAAAGCAGCGCTGGACGAATTGCTGCGCTTAACGGAACAACTAAACGAACGCTTCCTGATTGCCGAGGTTATGGACAAACCAAAACGTGCTGACGCTCCGGTATATTTTCAGATTTTGAAGATGGTATGCAAATCAATGCAGGAGCAGACCGGCGCCGTCAGGCGGGAGCGTACCGAGTACAAAGAACACATCGAACAGTGGGTGCATAAAATCAAAACACCCATTACCGCCATGAAACTCCTGTGCGAAAATCATCCGTCCGATTTCACAAAAGAAATGCTGGTCGAACTGGAAAAAACAAACCGCTTTAAAACGAGGGAGCATTACTGCTCCCTATGAGTGGAAAATTTCCTTGCACTCTCATCCCTAAGCTTTCTTCTTCCGTAATAAATAATCTCCGGAACCGCCTCGTACCCCCAAAAATGAATTTCAGCAAAGGCAAAAGATGCACTGGAGAACAGATTTATTGCGTGAATGACCTCTGCAGCACGTTTCGCCATTTCAGCATTGTCATTTAAGACAAATCTCAAAAATCACGTTAGTGTCTATCAGTTGCATATTTTTCTGCAATAGCACGCTCAAATGCCCCCTCTTCCTGTTCTGTTAATGCCGGATTTGCGCATTCGTGAGCAATTCCAAGCATGGATTGTATAGTTTCTTTTTTTGTTACCGCAGGTTCGGATGGATATTCATAAGTATCTGAATCAATGAACCGAACAAAGGCATAAACAGTTTCAACTTTATTGTCCGGCATGGTTTCCAATAAGCCGATTGTTTTCTCTAAAATTGACATAAATGCTTCTCCTTTCCCCTTTATAACTTCTCTGAATCTTCAGCTTTTATTCAAGAATCATTATCAGGATTAGCCGCCTAATAATATCTTAAATCTATTATATAAGATTTTTCAAGGATAGTACCCGCTATATCCAACGTTTATGTTACTGTTCACTCCATTCACAGCAACATGCAAAATTCATTGAAATTCCGAGAAGTTATTTTTATTATACTGATTCTTGTTATTTATATGCTGCCTGTGGCGCATTGTTTGAATTGCAGCACACGCCGGACAGGATGTCAGCAGAATCGTTCCAATATCAAGGTTGACGCTAACGGCCGGGCAAGACAACTTTGCAAAACGCATCATTCAGCAGCTACCTTCTTTCCATTCCTTAATCCTCTCCAACCTCTCCTTTATCTCCCTTTCCTCCCCCTGCCCGGCAGGATGATAATATTCCCTGTCCTTTAGCGATTCCGGCATACACTGCATATGGGTCATCTTTTCCTCCGTATCATGCGCATACTCATACCCTTTCCCATATTCCAGCTCCTTCATCAGCTTTGTCGGGGCATTGCGAAGCTGCATGGGAACCGGCTCTGCACGAAGGTTCTTCACGTCCCGCTTACACTCCTCGCAGGCCACATAGAGTGCATTGGACTTGGGAGCCATAGCAAGATAGGTTACCGCATGGGTCAGATGCACGTCGCATTCCGGCATTCCTAAAAAATGACATGCCTGATAGGCAGCTACCGCCACCTGCAGCGCATGGCTGTCTGCCATTCCCACATCCTCGCTGGCAAACCGGATTAATCTCCTTGCAATATAGAGCGGATTCTCCCCGCCCTCTAACATCCGGCACATCCAGTAGATTGCCGCGTCCGGATCGCTGTTGCGCATGGATTTATGGAGAGCGGAAATCAAATTATAATGCTCTTCCCCGTTTTTATCGTAAAGAAGAGACTTTTTGCTAATACACTGTGCTAACCCCTCGTCCGTAATCCGAATGCCTTCCGCGCTGATTTTTCCATTCATAACCGCCATTTCTAGCGTATTCAACGCCGTTCTGGCGTCACCATTTGCAAATGCCGCTATCGCCCTCATCTGCCTGCCCGTTATCTGCACATTCTGTGGCCCGAAACCTGCCGGACTAGTAAGCGCGTGCCGAAGCACCTGCATCAAATTCTTTTCCTCCAGCGCTTTCAGCACAAATACCCGGCACCGGGACAAAAGAGCCGCATTTACCTCGAAGGAAGGGTTCTCTGTGGTGGCCCCAATCAGAATAATACTCCCCTTTTCCACAAACGGAAGAAACGCATCCTGCTGGGCCTTATTGAACCGGTGAATCTCATCCACAAAAAGAACGGTGCGGATTCCCATTCTACGGCTGTGTTCCGCCTGATTCATCACCTCTTTGATTTCCTTAATTCCGCTTGTAACCGCGCTGAAATTAATAAACTCCGCCTTTGTCCGGCTGGCGATAATGCTGGCAAGGGTGGTCTTTCCCACCCCCGGAGGCCCCCAGAATATCATGGAGGTAATCTGGTCCCGCTCAATCAGAAGCCGCAGCATCTTCCCCTCTCCCAATAGATGTTCCTGCCCTGCAAATTCCTCCAGCGCCGCCGGTCTGAGCCTGCTTGCTAAAGGTGCCGCATAGGTTCTGTCATCAAAAAGTGTCATTTGTTCCATCATTCTTAGCTCCTGTCATTTGTTATCTGATATTTTTAGTATCAATCTTGTAATAGTCAAATATTTTTATAATTCACTATTTTAATCTCCGTTATTTCTATGTACCAGCGTACGTTATCCACTGTTTTAAATATCCTATATTATCAAAATTGCTGCTGTAAACGGTTCTTCCAAGTCTTAGCTATTTAGCAATACCGCCATTACATTTAGCCACATTTTTGCATATTTTGAAGTAGCCTCTCTACTTTCAACCTGCTTATCAAAAAAATTACTCATTATGAGTATTTTCATATTCATTCAAGGACTGTTTCAAAATTCTTTCTAATGCCATGTTGTCTGTCTAACATCCTCACAATATCTGTCCAGCCTGGCTTTAATATCCTCTCGGATGTAATAGTTGATATACACACCATCCTTTTTGCTCTTGCCAATATACTTTACACCTCCATTACTCTGATACCCTTAAAACTCTGATAATAACAATGGGGATGATTGCATCTTTATATTTATCGCTCTGATATGACCTTCTTAATTTATTCGCAATAGACCATATGAAATTCACTTCTGCCGATATTTCAATCGGTGAATCGTCCCACATTGCATCATTTTTTTATTATCCACCATTTCCTTTTCTCCTCTGTTTACACGTTCTATACACATTTTACGCTCATTATAATTTGAAATAATAGCAAAATCAATAATTATATTGAAACATCAACATAATTAGTTTGGTGTGATATAAAACTTGTTATATAGAAATTATAATTCGTAGACAACCGAGAATTGAAAAATAAATTTTTTTTGTGTATACTAACGGTAATAAAGAAATTTATATAATCTGTAAAAACTATACAAATTTCAAACAGCAAAGGATGTGCATTATGGATCTACAAGAAATTGGTTATGATTTTTCAATATGTAAAATGGACGACTTCTCTCTGGTCAATCTTGATTCTGACTATTGCTTTATCGGCAAAACGGATGAAGAAAAGTCCCTGGTCTGTATCACAGCAGATGTACCGGTTAACGTGGTTGAACGAGACGACGGATGGAAGGCATTTCGTATTCAGGGAATTTTGGAGTTCTCTCTGATTGGAATCCTGGCCAAAATCTCAGGGATCCTAGCCGACAACCATATTGGAATTTTTGTTGTTTCAACATTTAACACAGACTATGTGCTGACTAAAAGAGAGCATTACCAGAATGCACTGGCTGCTCTTCGCAATGCCGGATATCATATTGTCAGGTAACAGATTCCCCTTTAGCGAAAACTTTTCCACCTCTCTTTTTTTGTGCAGATAATGAGAGGAACATCGGCGGCCAATCATTTATAATACCTTATGAACAGGAGAAAAAGATGAGACAAGGAGGTTTCCCCATGGAATGGACCAGAAGATTGAACGAGAGCATGCATTATATTGAGGCACATTTGACCGACGAAATTGATACCGAACAGCTTGGACGGATTGCCTGCTGTTCCAGCTATCATTTTCAGAGAATGTTCACGTATATGGCAGGCGTTACTCTGTCTGAATATATCCGGAGAAGAAAGATGTCTTTAGCGGCGGTAGATTTGCAGACAACGGATGCGAAAATCATTGATATTGCAGAAAAATACGGCTACCGCTCCCCGACGGCATTTAACAGAGCCTTTCAGGGGATTCATGGCGTCGCCCCCTCCGCCGCAAGAGACGCGGGCGTTTCTGTGAAATCTTTTCCTCCCATTACATTTAATGTTACCTTGAAAGGAGCAGAAGAAATGAATTACCGTATTGAAAAAAAGGATGCAATCCGCATTATCGGCGTATCCGCACCCCTTTATAAGGAAATCGAGAGCAATTTCACCATTGTTCCCAAAATGTGGCAGGACGCTGCGATGAATGGAACCATTCAGAAACTGTCTGAAATGATGGATGCCGAGCCTTACGGACTGTTGGGCGTAAGCGCCTGCGGCGATGAAGAGGACTGGAGATACTTTATTGCGGTCTCCAGCGCAAAAGAAGAGTCGGAATTTGAAGAATACATCATACCAGCCTCTACCTGGGCCGTATTTCCGGGCGAAGGAACTAACCAGTCCATTCAGGAATTAGAACAGCGTATCGTGACAGAGTGGCTGCCCACCTCCGGATACGAATACGCCAATGCGCCGGATATTGAAGTCTACTTAAATCCAGACCCGCAAAATGCAAAGTACGAAGTATGGATACCGGTAACAAAAGGGCGATCCTGAACACTGAACCACCCTTTGTAAGAACCTGAATCTTGCAGCGTCCCTTCTGTCAGAGAAAATTGTACGTAATCCCAAAGCGCCTCTTCTCTGACAGAAAGGGGCTTTCAGCTTCAATTAACAACTGTCTGACCTCTCTGTCCTCTTCTCCCGCCGCTAAATCTTTTCGGCGTTGTCTGCCATAAACCGGTATTCCGCAACAGAACGGTCAAATCCCTGAATATGACGTACCAGCCAGTCCACCACATTCACCTCAACCTGCTTTACAAAAGCCTCCGACGGCCCCTCTTCCTCGTCCAGCATATCATAAAGCTCCTTCACCGTATGCCGTAGCTCTTTGTGCTTTTCTTTGTGTTCTGCAAGTCCCGGATACCCAATCTCTTCTTGAAGTTTTTCCTCCTCGCCAAAATGAAACTCCACATACTCGTCCAGATAATCCAGCATCTTAATAGCGTCAACACGTCCCACATGCTCCTCCAGCTTAGCCAGAAACTGATTCGTACGCTCAATCAGCTCCTTATGCTGCGTGTCAATCATCTCATTTCCTGTAATCAGATTGTCATCAAATTCTATTCTCATTCTTCTGCCTCCTATTGTAAAATTTTCTCTATATAAATCAAACTTTCCATGCCCGATTCATATACCTTTTTATAGCGGGTTAAAATCCGAAGCCGGGTGCTTGCACCATGGACAGATAAAATCCTCCGGCAGCGTATCGCCCTCATAGATGTATCCGCAGACACTGCAGATAAATCCCTTCTTTTTCTCAGCATCCTTCGGCGCTGTCTTCACATGTTTCTGATAATAACTATAGGTAATCGACTCTGCATCCGACAAAACCTCCCCGTCGGTCACATCCGCCAGAAACAGGGTATGAGTTCCAAGATCCGTCGTGGAAATTACCTTTGCAGACAAGTAAGCGTTCGTCTCATTGGCAATATAAATCACACCGTTCTCTGCCCGGGGACAGGTCATGCCCTCCAGCTTGTCCGTCTGCGCCCCGCTCTGGAATCCCCAGTGCTTAAAGGTATCAAACTTCGCCTCCTCCGTAAGCATGGAAACATTGAACACGCCTGTGCGAAGAATCATATCATGCGTATAATTCTTCTTATTAACCGCAATCGTAATGCGGTTCGGCTCCGTCGTAACCTGAACGGCGGTATTAATGATGCATCCGTTATCCTTTTCTCCTTCTCTGGCCGTCAGAACAAATAATCCATAGGTCAGCTTAAACATTGCTTTCTTATCCATCTGTATGCCCTCCTTTATATTTTTGGTAGTGTCAAATACTACCCTATTTTTTGTTACTAAAACCTTGATTTACAGGAGTTTGCAAATAAAAAGAGCAATGACCTCCCTTTTTTGGTATAAT
>CATJPU010000283.1 GCA_949742505.1 uncultured Lachnospiraceae bacterium
CATTTCATGAGCCCGGAAAGCCAGTGCCGATATGTAGAGGAGGGGCGTTTCCCGGAAGGCTTATAAGTAGCTTTGTACTGCTTCTGGGCGGCGTCAAACAGTTCTTTGGATATAATGGCTTCCTGAGCTCCGTCGGTCAGAATCCATTCCGACTGGTCCTTAATACGGTTGGTAGCATTCTCTGTCCGGTTCCAGCGGATCATGCCGCAGTAAGAAGGATTCTGGAGAATATATTCGACGGACCTTCGCTCAAAAGATTTCCCATGCGACGTCTTAAATCCAAGGTTGTTCAGATATCTTGCAATGTCAAAGAGTCCCATGCGGTCATTTACGTATTTTTCAAAGATGATTTGTACAATCTTCGCTTCTTCAGGAACAATAACCGGAGGCTTGCCGCGCTCCGCGATGCGGTAGCCGAGAGGCGGACGGGCCTGATAGGCTCCCCGGGAGGCATTTTCCTTCATACCGCGGAAGACTTCGCCGGAAAGCCGGATGGAGTAGTATTCATCCATCCATTCAATGATGCGCTCAATAAGGCTGCCGAAAGGACCGTCAGCTAAAGGTTCGGATACGCTGATAACGTCTACATTGTGCTGCTTCTTTAGCAAAGACTTATAGACAATACTTTCTTCCTGATTTCTCGCGAAACGGCTGAACTTCCAGACAAGAATAACGTCCACAGGATGCTCCGGCGATTTGGCGGAAGATATCATCTTTTGAAATTCCGGGCGTTTGTCGGCCTTCCGGCCGGAGATACCGATTTCAAAAAATATTTCAAGAAGAACAATATTGTTACTCTTCGCGTAATCACGCAGGAGCTTCTCCTGTGAATCAGGGGAGAGTTCTTCCTGCTTATCCGTCGAGACACGCACATATCCATAACCGTATTTTATATCCATTCCTATCACCTTCCTTTGTAATGTTATGAAAAAAGAGTATAAAAAATACGCCTGTACAGGCGCCGGGGGATTGTGGTATAATCAGCTTGCGAGGGCTGTGCAATCCTTTGACTGTACAGTTTGTATGAGCCGTTCCTGCCTGCGCAGGGGCGGTGTTTATTTTTTGGTTAGCTTTTTTTGCTCACGTTCAATCTGCTGAATACTTTTCTTTGGCGTAGGTAAGTCTTCCGGCATAGTTCCGCCGAGTTCTTTTATTGTTTGTCGAACTTTTGCACCAACTTCATAGTGAGTTTGGTTTGCAGTTTCTTTTCCGGTAATGTGTTCCTTGCGTAACTTTTCGTCGGTTTGTGTGGCGCGAAAAAGATTTGCAGCCAATTCTGTGCTACCCATGTAATCAAGGATTTTTTGATTTTTACTCAATTTCTTACGGGTATGGATATCTTTAGCTCCGAGTCCTCCGTATAATCCTTGATAGCCTTTGTTTTGGAATATGGCATAATCTTTGACATCATTGATGCCGGCCATCTGAGCGGCCTCAGCAAGAGATTTATTATGTATGATCATTTCGTTTCGGATAGCAAGGCGCTTTTTTTCTTCGTCAAGTTCGTCATAATGTTCAATTAATTCTTGTTGCCTGGTTTTAACAGCAAAATAAGATTGTCCGAGTGCAATTATTTTCTTGTTAGAATTGCCATTCATTACGATTAAGTAGCAGGCATATCTGGAAAGCTCTAAATCTTCAATTTCTCGTCCAGCTCCAGAACCGATGTTCACCATTTTGTTAATTACAACAAAATGGTCGGAAATACTGTTTTCGCTATTTTCGCAAGCAGTAAAAGCTTTCTCAATAACTTTTTTGAAGTTTCTCCATTCCTTATATTCTAGGGCAATCTGCAACTCTCTGGCATACCAGAACTCATCGCCATGTTCATTAACATGACGAATGGATTCAAAAAGGGACTCAGTATAATTGGCTTCTTCGTCTGGTGTAAGAGCTTTTGATAATACACGTTCGGATAGAGCCTGCAGTTGCGATTCAAATTCTTTTTCTTTCATTGTTTCTCCTTTGTATTGTAAAAATGTGAGAACTGCACAATCCTTTGACTGTACAGTTTGTATGAGCCGTTCCTGCCTGCGCAGGAGCGGTTTTTTTACAGTAAATCTGTAATTTTAATTGTCAGACCGCCCAATACATGGACGGGTATTTCATCGTCAAAAGAAAAAAGATTCGAGTCTTCTTCACCTTCAAATATATAGGTCTGTATAGCTTTCTTCATTGGATTTACGATCCAATACTCCCTCACTCCGGCAGTACGGTATTTAAATAACTTGATAGCATAGTCCATTCTGGTGCTGGAAGGAGAAGTAACCTCAATAATCCAGTCAGGAGCCCCGGCACATCCCTTGTCATTAATTTTGTCTTTGTCGCAGATAACAGAAATATCTGGCTCTACATAATTCCTGTCGTCTTTGTTCAAAAAGACCGCAAATGGGGCTGGGAATACTTCACAAGAACCGCCGCGCTTTTTAATGTGTTCTCGTATATCTCCAGCCAAATTCATAAGAATCCGCTGGTGTATCGTGTTTGGCGGCGCCATGCTGTAAATTTGGCCGTCAATCAGTTCAGCCCTTTCTCC
>CATJPU010000284.1 GCA_949742505.1 uncultured Lachnospiraceae bacterium
AGCATAAAAAACTTTCCCTTGTTTCGGCTCATAAGGGCAAAAACAAGGGAAAATACATAAAATTTGAGTATTTAACAGGCGAAAAGCCTTGAAAAATCAAGGAAATTTGGAAGATTGAATTTTAAATAGATATTAGTAATTGGATTTAAGTGAAAAGAAGAATGAGGGAAAGAACTTGAGAATACTGAATAAAATAATTCCTATTGATGAACTTGTTGTTAAGAGGAAAAACTTTTTTTCAGATATGAGTATGATGAAAGCGGTTGTCGACATTGACAGGGGAATTGTGGCGGTCAATGCAGAGCTTCATTCGGATCTTGAACAGATACTGTTGGAAAATGAAATCTATATGGAAATAACACTTATTATGATAATGGTGAGATAGAGTTCGGGATTTCTAATGTCGGCAGTGAGGTCCATCGGGGACGATTATTATCGGAAGAAATGATAATGGGGATGTAAAAGGATTAGCAACTAATTTATGGTACATAATGTAAATTCGCATAAAGTAGGGTTACCCATAAATTTATTTGATGATTGTCAAAGTATGATTGATGCATTGGTAAAATGACTATTCGAAGTAAAGGACAAAGAACACATGAAAGAATGGAAGACAATATTTCATAAGAATATTTTATCTCAGGGAAAAGATTATTATGAGCGCGGAAGAGTATTTGATTTGAAGGAGAAACAGGGAATTTATACAGCGACGGTTATTGAGCGGAAGAACTATGCTGTAAGAATCATTGCCAGGGATAACGGCTCTTATAATATGAGCTGTAAATGTCCGTTTGCGAAAGGCGGAGGGAACTGCAGGCATATGGCCGCGGTATTGTATGCGATTGAGGCTGGTATGGAGCCGGAGGATACTATTGAAAAGGAAAAGAAGGGGAATCTGGAATCCTGCTCAGAGCCAGAAGATGAAAGTTTGTATAGCATAGAGGAAACCGATGAGGGAGAATACTTCATTCTGGATTCCTCCGGCTTGCAGAAAAGGATTCCGAAACAGCAGGAAGAGGTAAATCCTGGCGTTCAGGAGCCGTACTCGTACTTTGATTTTAAGAAAATATGGGAGCCTTTGAAGTTCTCCGGGAAGGTGCTGAAAAAAGGGAAGCAATTGCTGGGAAACGGGGAGGTTGAACTTGAGGAAGTTTCGCCTAGTTATATGAGCGATGAGGACGAGCAGGTAGCGATTGCAGAAGGAACGGGTCGGGAGCGGAATCAGAGCTTTCCCATTAGAATTATCTTTTCAAGGGTTCAGGTTCTGCATGTGAATTGTCAGTGCCGGGAGTGCTGGGGGAATTATTGGAGATATTCGGGCAGAGAATACTGTGCGTATACATACGCTATGCTGAAGTTAACGGAGAGCCGTCTGCAGAGCGAGCCGCAAGGCGGCGCTACGGACAAGCAGGGGAACCGGCTCCTTATGGCGTTTAGGCGAAATCAGGCAAATCAGGTGATTTCAGGAGCCAAAGAACAGGAGGAAGAGGTGACGCTGGTTCCGCGTCTGATTGAAAAGGATGGAGGATTGACGCTGTCATTTAAAATCGGCACAAAGAAGCTCTATGTAATCAAGGACTTAACGGAATTTTACATGAGTGTGAAGGCGTCGGCAACTGTGACTTATGGCACAGATACAGAAATTCATCACGCAATTGACAATTTTACAGAGATGGGAAAGCGATGGATTGCATTTATTGGAGATGTGGTTCAGGAGGAAGCCAGATTTGAAGAGCGGCTGATTGAATCCAAAATGTATTCGAAGAAGGCGCTTGCCAAGAAGAATGGATTGGAACTGTTTGGTTGGAGACTGGACAGATTCTACGAGATTGCGACAGCGGAGTCGATTGCTTATGAGAATCGGGCTGAGAAGGTGAAGACTGAACTGGTTTTTCAGGAAGAGAATCCAAGGATTACCATGATTATTCGCAAGAATACATTGGGAGATGAAAGTATATTTCATGGGATTATTGCAAAGTGTATGATTCCGCCTATTTTCTATGGAACAAAGACAGGATATTTTGTCAGCAGCAATGCATTCTGCAGATTGACGGAGGATTTTGCAGAGCGTGTTCATCTGCTGGCTGGTTATGCGGGAGAATCCGGAGCGGCGTTCCAGATTGGACGGAATGATCTGGCGGATTTTTATTATGTGGTTCTGGAAAAACTTCGGGATGTCATTGATATTGTTCAGAAGGATACGGAAGAAATTGAGCGGTATCTTCCAGCGGAAGCGGAATTTATCTTTTATCTTGATGCGGATAAGAACTCTGTTTCATGCAGACCGGCAGTGCGGTACGGCAATACGGAGCTGATGCTTATAGAGGAACACAGGGATAGAAAGGTGTCAAGGATTCTGGCAAAAGAACAGGAGGTTTTGTTTTTGCTGCGTCAGTGGCTGCCTTATGTAGATGAAGAGCAGATGGAACTGCATTGCGGGGAGAATGAAGAGTTGGTGTATCAGTTTCTTGCAAAGGGCGTAAGCGCTCTGATGGAGCTGGGAGAAATTCGGTGTACGAAGAGATTTGCGAAGCTGAATGTGTCAAGAGAGATGAAGGTGTCGGCAGGGGTATCGATGTCTTCCGGTCTTCTGAACCTGGATATTTCGGCGGAAGATATTTCACAGGAAGAGCTGCTTGATATCCTGAAAAGCTACCGGAACAGGAAGAAGTACTATCGTCTGAAGAACGGCGATTTTATGGGGCTGGAAGATGAATCCCTGAAAATGCTTGACGAGATGATGAATGTTATGCATTTATCAGCGAAGGACTTATTAAAGGGAAATATTGAGCTTCCTCTGTACCGGACGCTGTATCTGGATAAGATGCTGGAGGAGAATGAAAATGTTTACTGTGAGCGGGATGAATATTTCCGTAATCTGGTAAGGGAATATAAAGCGGTCAATGATTCGGATTATGCGCTGCCAGACTCCCTGAAAAGGGGAATGAGAAATTACCAGAAGAAGGGCTACCGCTGGCTCCGTACATTGGAAAATTGCAGATTCGGCGGTATTCTGGCGGATGATATGGGACTGGGTAAGACGCTGCAGGCAATTGCAGTCCTTCTGGCGGCGCGTCTGGAAGGGAAGGAGGGGACCTCTCTGGTTGTGGCTCCGGCGTCGCTGGTATTTAACTGGGGAGAGGAATTTCATAAATTTGCTCCTGAACTGGAGGTTTGTCTGCTTTCAGGTTCTAAGGAAGAGAGAAGGCAGAAGCTTTTACAGTATCGATGTTTTGACGTACTTGTAACGTCCTATGATTTGCTGAAAAGAGACGTCCATCTCTATGAAGAGAAGGAATTTTTATATCAGATTATTGACGAGGCCCAGTACATCAAGAATCATACAACATCGGCCGCGAAGGCAGTGAAAGTTATTCATAGTAAGACAAAGTATGCTCTGACCGGGACGCCGATTGAAAACCGGCTGAGTGAATTATGGAGTATCTTTGATTATCTGATGCCCGGATTTTTATATGGGTATGATACATTTAAGAAGGAGTTCGAGATACCGATTGTGAAAAACGGCGATACGGAGGCGATGGAACGTTTGCAGAAGATGGTTACGCCATTTATCCTGCGCCGAGTGAAGGAAAATGTATTAAGAGATCTTCCCGACAAGTTGGAAAAGACGCAGTATGTACATTTTCAGAAGGAACAGCAGAACCTCTATGACGCGCAGGTGGTGCATATGCGGCAGACCCTCGAACAGCAGAATGAGGATTCCTTCCATAAGACAAGGATGAAGATTTTTGCGGAACTTACAAGGCTGCGTCAGATATGCTGCGATCCGGGGCTGTGCTTTGAGAATTACGGCGGCGAGTCCTCGAAGCTTGAGGCGTGTATGGATTTGCTAAAGAGCGCCATAGAAGGCGGCCATAAGATTCTTCTGTTCTCGCAGTTTACTTCTATGTTAGAGATTATTCGGGAGAAATGCACAGAGCAGGGGATTTCCTTCTATACGATTACCGGGGAGACGCCGAAGGAAAAGCGTCTTAAATTGGTGAAAGCTTTTAACGGAGACGGCACGAAAGTATTTCTGATTTCCCTGAAAGCGGGAGGCGTGGGGCTGAACTTAACGGGAGCCGACGTGGTGATCCACTATGACCCATGGTGGAACTTCGCCGTACAGAATCAGGCCACAGACCGGGCGCACCGCATCGGACAGAATAAGAAAGTGACAGTATACAGGCTGATAGCCAAGGGAAGCATTGAGGAGAAAATTATAAAGCTTCAGGAAACAAAGAAAGATTTGTCCGACCAGATTATTCAGGGGGACGGAAACGGACTGGCCGGGATGAGCAAAGAAGATTTTCTGGAGTTGCTGGGGTAGAAGAGGGCGGTACAACTACAACTGCTCCAAATTACCTTTATGTGTCTCTAAGTACTCCTTTTTCTCTTTCCGGTTCCGTTCCCGGTATTTTGCCGGCGTAATCCCCCGTTTTGCCTTGAAAGCCTTTCCAAAGGAATAAGCGCTTTGGTACCCGCAGGAAAGAGCAATCTCCCCCAGCGTATACTCTGTATTGGTCAAAAGCTCCGCAGCTCTGGTAAGACGGTAATTGGTCAGATAATCCTGGGGGGATACATTTAAATACCTGCGGAACAATTCATAGAGATATGTTCGGTCGACACAGACATATTTCGCAATATCCGTTACACGTATTGCGCTAAAATAATTGTTGCGGACAAATTCAATTGCCCTCTTAATGTGTATATTTTCTCCATTCTGTTCTAAAGGAAGGCTGATATTGATATTCCTTGACAGCACAGCAAAAAAGGCGTACAGAAGGCTCTGCCTCTTATACTGACTGGTAAGGCTGCTGGTGGTATCTTTTAGCATTTCAATTACAATATGCTTGAGTTCGCCGCTCTGTGCGCTGCGGAATATTAGCTGACTGCTGTTCAGCCCGATATCTCTTAAGTATTCCTTCACATTCGTACCGTTGAATCCAATCCATAAATATTCCCAGGGTTCTTCTGCGTCCGCCTGATAGAAGGTTAGTGTGTTTGGCTCAATCAGGAAGCCCTGGCCTGCTTCCAGACAATGCTGCATGTCTTCGATATAATACCGGCCCTTACCGCTGAGAATAAAATGAATCAGGTAATCCGGTCTCACAGCCGGGCCAAAGCTGTGAAGCGGTTCGCATTTGCTGTATCCGCAAAAACATAAATACAATTCAGGAAACTTTCGGTTTGACAACTGTAATACATATGCATCTTCCATAACGGCATCTCCTTCCGGGCGTTAATATTTTGCATTAAACATTTTTTACATTCAATATACTGCTATCCTTAAGCCATTTTACTTTATGATACCATAGATGGCCCATTCCTAACAGTCTTTCCGGTAATCGGATGGACTGACACCCTTTTTTCTTTTAAAAAGCCGGGAAAAATAAAGCGTATCCTCATATCCCACAGACAGGGCTATGATTGTCACGGGAAGCTCCGTCTGTTTTAGAAGACTGCAGGCTTTGCGAATACGAAGATCCAGCAGATATTCCTGTGGAGACGCGCCTACCGCCTTTTTAAACAGCCGGTGTAAGTACGACCGGTCTATTCCCAGATAATCTGCAATCGTCTGGATAGTAATGCTTCCGGAGCCATATTGGGTTTCCAGATATTTCAGCGCTTCCTCCACATAGATAGCCTGCTTTTCTACCGCGCTGATTTGTTCTTTTGGGAATTTTCTGACCAGTAGAAACAAATATTCATACAATATGCTGTTCATAATTAAATCCCGGTTATTCTTTAACTGGTTCGCTTCAAACATCTTCTCGTGACAGAGTCTGATGCGGTCGTCCTGACCGTAATGGAATACCGGCTCTGACAGAAGGGATGTTCTCTTTAAGTATTCCCGAATCTTTACGCCCTGAAAGCCAATCCAGGTATATACCCAGGGGTCTGTTCTGTCCGCCTCGTAATAAATCAGTTCATCCGGGCAAATAAGGAATGCATCTCCTTCCTTTAAGTGGTAGGTTTTCCCGTTTACTTTATAACGTCCGGTTCCGCCCAGCACATAATGAATCAGATAGCCGCTCCTGAGCGCCGGTCCGTAACTGTGTCCCGGTTCACAGGTTTCGTACCCGCAAGTGTATACAAAGGCGTCCAGATTCCGAAAAAAATCATTGGAAAATATAAAATCTTTCATCTTGTTTCTCCGTTTCTTTCTTGTGTATTCCTTTTGCTATCATGTCACAAAGGTACATGACGAGTCCACATATATCCATGTTATTTTCCTGTGATTATAGTATAGTAGATATCACAAGAAAGGGCAAGCGAAAAGCCGGAAAGGAGCGTAAATCTAGTGCTTTAGCGGTATAATAACAGTTACGCATATGGAAAAACCGCGATTGGGAAAGAAGTATCAAAGAGAGTAAAAAACAAATTTATTAACACATTTGTACAGGAGGAAATTATGGACGAAAAGAAAAAACAGAGATATCTCGCCATAGCTGAAAAACTGACAGAACTGGTGGGGGGAAAGAAAAACATACAGGGTGTTGCACACTGCGCTACCAGACTTCGTATTGTACTGGAAAATAATGATGTAGTAGATTTGAAGGCGATTGAAGATCTTGATTTGGCAAAGGGGGTATTCGTTGCCGGAGACCAGCTTCAGATAATCTTTGGCGCTGGTCTGGTAAACGATGTATACGAAGTATTCAAAGAGTATACCGGTATGGAAAGCATGAGCCTGAGCGATTTAAAAACAGAAGCCAATAAGAAAATGAATCCGATTCAGCGGATTATTAAGGCTTTATCTGATGTATTCATTGAAATCATGCCCGGAATCCTGGCGGCTGCTTTGTTGACCGGTCTTTCAGGCGTATTGGCCAACATTGATTTCGTACAGAATAACGAGACTTTATTCGGTATCACCAGACTAATTAACATTTCTTCTGGCGCTATCTTTGGATTCCTGCCGCTGGCAGTTGCCTACAGCGCCTGCAAACGATTCGGCGGAAGACCGATTCTCGGTATCGTAATCGGCTGTATCATGCTGTCTAACAGCCTTGCGGACGCTTATGCTGCAGCCCAGGGAACCGTAGAAGTAACTACTCTGCATATTTTTGGACTGGGTGTGGATTTGGTTGGTTTCCAGGGCGGTATTATTGTAGCTCTTTTGATGGGCGTGGTAACTGCCAAGCTGGATATTTTCTTTGAGAAAAAAGTACCGGAAGTAATCCGGCTCTTAGTATCTCCGCTGCTGACCACGCTGGTAGGCGCAATCCTTCTCTTTACCGTAATCGGGCCTGTCGGAAGAGGACTTGCTTCCGGACTTACCGGCGGTTTGGTATGGATGACGGAAAATTTAGGAGTATTTGGATACGCAATCTTCTCGGGACTTCAGCAGCTTGTAGTAATCACCGGTCTTCATCATGTATTTGGGGCCATTGAAGCCCAGCTTCTGGCTGACACAGGAAGAAACATTTTAAATCCGCTGATGTCTGTTGCTATCATCGCACAGGGAGGCGCCGTACTTGGATACTTAAGCAGAAACTACAAAGATGCAAAAACCAAAGAACTCTGTATCCCCAGTTTTATTTCCGTCTTATTCGGCATCACAGAACCTGCTCTGTTTGGTATTAACCTGCGGTTCAAATACCCTCTGATTGGGGGATGTATCGGAGGCGCTATCGGAGGCGCGGTAGTTTATTTTACGAATCTGGCAGCCCTTGGTTTCGGTACTACGGTTGTTCCCGGAATCGCACTGGCAGATCCGGCAAATAACGGTTACGTCAGTTATGTAATTGCGCATCTGGTTGCGCTGGCATGCGGGTTTATCCTCACATTTCTCTTTGGTGCATTTCAGAAAAAGTCTCTGGCTGAAGGGACAACCGCAGTAAAGTCTGCCGGCACAACAACCGGAGCATATACGGATAACGCTGATACAAAAGCTGTTGTTTCTAGTGAATCTGCATCAATCGGAAAGCCTGCTCTTTCAGCGGCAGAGGAGAAGCTCCATGCTTACACAGACGGACAAATGATACCGATTACAGAAGTGAAAGACGCAACATTTGCACAAAAAATTTTAGGAGAAGGATTTGCGATTTTACCGGAAACCGGAGAAGTGCATGCACCGGTAAACGGGACTATTGCTTCTGTATTTGATACCAAACATGCCGTCTGCATTGTATCAGAAGCCGGACAGGAAATCTTAATTCATATTGGACTAGATACTGTGAATCTGCAGGGCAAATACTTTACTGCACATGTAAATAGCGGAGACATGATTACAGCAGGACAGCTTCTGGTTTCCTTTGAATTGGACAAAATCAAAACTGCCGGGTATGATACCGTTATTCCTATGGTCTTCACCGATGTGGACAATCAGCCGGATATGAGCGGGCTGAATATCCGTCCTGTAAAGCAAGGGGATATTATCTAGAGAATTTATATTATGAGGTGTAATCCATGGCAAGTATGACTTTAAAGAAAAAACCCATGACAAAAGATGCCTTTCTAAAAGAATGGGGGAAGCACAGTGCACAGCTTGCACTTGCAGACAGTGATCCTCTGCGGCTGAAGTATCATCTTCAGCCGCCCATGGGATGGCTCAACGATCCCAACGGCCTGTGCCAGAAGGACGGCGTCTACCATATTTACCATCAGTTTGTCCCCTTTTATCCAGACTTGTGCAGTGTTTTCTGGGGACATGTGACGACGAAGGATTTGATTCATTATGAATATCATGAGCCCGTCCTGTATCCGGACAGTGAATGGGACGTCAACGGTCCCTACAGCGGTTCCGCATTCCAGAAAGACGGTCTTATGTACCTATACTATACTGGTAATGTACGACGCACAGACAGAGCGGACTACGACTATATTACCGGAGGAAGAGAGCAGAATACGGTGCTTGTTACCTCTAAGGACGGATTTCATTTTACCGAAAAACAGCTTCTAATGACAAACGAAGATTATCCTTCCGATTTATCTCTCCATGTGCGAGACCCGCAAGTTTTCTGTGAAAATGGCCGTTATTATATGATTCAGGGAGCAAGGGACTTAAAAGCTCATGGAAGCGCTATTGTATTTGAAAGCAAGAACCTGACGGATTGGACTTACAAACTGCGGTTTGAGACGGATACGCCTTTTGGCTACATGTGGGAATGTCCCAATTATCTTAAAGTGGATAACAGGCAGTTCCTGATTGCCTGCCCCCAGGGAATCCAGGCTGAGGGTCTGAACTATGCCAATATAAATCAGTGTGGTTATTTTCCGCTAAGCTGTGATTTCAAGGAAACGGATTACAAATTGGGCGGATTTCATCAACTGGACAGGGGATTCGATTTCTATGCGCCCCAGGTATTTCAGGATGAATCCGGCAGGTGGATACTCTTTGGCTGGATGTCCACGCCGGATGCGGAATACGACTGCGAGCAGACTATGGAACATGGCTGGGTACACGCTATGACGGTTCCCAGAGAGCTGTATGTGAATAAAGAAGGAGCGCTATGCCAGCGGCCGGTAAGAGAACTGGAATTGATGAGACACAATGGCGGCAGTCAGACTTTTCAGGGGGATTTTCAGCGTAATGCTTCTGCCTGCTTTGAATTGAAAGTCCGGTTGGATAATCCGACAGAGAATTTCAGGCTTATCCTTCGGGAATCCGCTGTATTACACTATCAGGATGGGATACTAACCCTTGATATGACCGGATGCGGGGGCGGTCGGACCGTACAGGGAATTGAAACCGGCGCGGTGTATGACCTGCATGTCCTTTCTGATACCTCCAGCTTAGAAATCTTTGTAAATGGGGGAACAGAGGTATTTACCACCAGGATTTTCGATTCTATGGAACGGCTGCATTTGGAATTTATATCAGAGCATGGAGAAGGAAATATAGAATATTATGAATTAATTACATAGAAAAATTATCGATTAGTCAACATTTGGACATTTTTGGCCGACAAATGGATATACACAGACGCGTAGTTTGCCTATACAATAGAATCATAAGGAAGAAGGAACTGCGCAGTTTCCCTCCCCTATATAATCTAAATAAGTGAGGGAAAAAGTTTGAAACAAATAAGTAGAAGACAACCAAGAAATAAAGGACATGGCAAATAAACCATCTTCCGGTGGTTTAAAAATCAAATATAGACACAACAC
>CATJPU010000285.1 GCA_949742505.1 uncultured Lachnospiraceae bacterium
AGCTCTTTATCCTTGAATAATCTAAAATGTTGTCAAACTGTTGTCACGAAGGCTTTTCGCCTTACAAGAATCCAGTATTTATGCGGCTTCCAGCCGTTTTTGATACTACTCGAACTCAATCGTCCCCGGCGGCTTCGATGTCAAATCATACATAACCCGATTAACCCCCTTCACTTCATTTATAATCCTGCTCATCACCTTTTGCAACACCTCATACGGTATCTCTGCCGCCTCTGCCGTCATAAAATCCACTGTATTCACCGCCCGCAGCGCTACCGCATAATCATAGGTCCTCTCGTCCCCCATAACCCCTACGCTGCGCATATTCGTCAGTCCGGCAAAATACTGCCCGACATTGCCCTCCAGTCCGGCATTTGCGATCTCTTCCCGGTAAATTGCATCCGCATCCTGCACCATTCTAACCTTGTCCGCAGTCACTTCCCCGATAATCCGGATTCCAAGTCCCGG
This sequence comes from uncultured Lachnospiraceae bacterium, assembly GCA_949742505.1. GTDB lineage: Bacteria > Bacillota > Clostridia > Lachnospirales > Lachnospiraceae > Claveliimonas. The sequence goes on from CATJPU010000285.1 coordinate 469, forward strand.
CCCCGGAAAGGGCTGACGGTATACCAAATTCTCCGGAATCCCCATTTCCAAGCCAGCCTTCCGTACTTCATCCTTGAACAGATCCCGAAGCGGTTCCAGTATTTCCTTAAAATCCACATAATCCGGCAATCCACCCACATTATGATGGGACTTAATGACTGCGGATTCCCCGCCAAGACCGCTTTCTACCACGTCCGGATAAATCGTTCCCTGCACAAGAAAATCTACAGCGCCAATCTTCTTGGCCTCTTCCTCAAATACCCGGATAAATTCTTCTCCGATAATCTTACGTTTCTCTTCAGGCTCTTCTACGCCTGCAAGCTTATGATAAAACCGTTCTTCGGCATTAATCCGGATAAAATTCAAATCATAAGCTCCTTCAGGGCCGAACACAGCCTCCACTTCATCTCCCTCATTTTTCCGAAGCAGTCCATGGTCTACAAATACACAGGTAAGCTGACTTCCAACTGCCTTAGAGAGCATAACTGCTGCGACCGAAGAGTCTACGCCGCCGGATAAAGCACAGAGAACCTTACCGTTTCCAACCGTTTCCCGGATAGATTTTATCGTATTTGCCACAAAAAAATCCATCTTCCAGTCTCCGGCACATCCGCAAACTCCTCTTACAAAATTGCAAAGCATCTTACTTCCTTCCTGCGTATGCAAAACTTCAGGATGAAACTGAATTGCGTAAAGCGCCCTTCCGGCACACTCTGCCGCCGCAACCGGACAATCAGCCGTATGTGCCGTAATTTGAAATCCAGGCGCCGTCTTAGATATATAATCAAAATGGCTCATCCAGCAAATCGTTTTCTCTGCTACATTATGAAACAGAGCTGATGTACTGTCCACCTCTACTTCTGTTTTTCCGTACTCCCGCACCTTTGCCCGTTCTACTTTTCCGCCAAGCACATGCATCATAACCTGCGCTCCGTAGCACAAACCCAGTACAGGAATTCCCATTTCAAATAATGCTTTGGAACAACTTGGGGAATCTGCCTCATAGCAGCTATTCGGCCCTCCTGTCAAAATAATCCCTTTTGGATTCAGAGCCTTAATTTTTGCCAAATCTGTTTTATAAGAATAAATTTCGCAATACACATTATTTTCACGAACACGTCTTGCAACTAACTGGTTATACTGCCCGCCAAAATCAAGAACAATTACTAACTCTCTTTTCATTGGTATAACTCCTTCCCTGCTTTTCTTATTTTATACAATCGCCGCATTCTTCCATTTGCCGCCAAAATAACGGATTCCAAAACACACTCCCCGAAACAGCCAGTCAATAATCATAGCAACCCAGACGCCGAATATCCCCATTTCCATATACCGCCCCAGTATATAACTGAACACAATCCGAAATATCCACATGGATAATATAGAAATTAGCATGCAGGCCTTCGCATCCCCTGCCGCCCGAAAGGTTGTAGGAATCGAAAATGCTGCAGGCCAGAAGAACACTGTGCAAATCCCATGAAAATAAATAATCTGCTTTGTTACCTCTGCTGTCATATCCGACAAATGGTAAGCCCGAATAATCCATGGCAGGGTCAGGAATACCAGTCCTACCGAAAACATCAGCCCTGCATGGGTAATCACAAGCAATTTGCGGTTATAATATTTCACCTGCTCATAATCTCCCGCGCCTACGCATCGGGAAATAACTGTGGTTACCGCCAGTGTAAGCGCCATTCCCGGAAGACAAGAAAACATTGTAACCGCATTTCCCACCGCATTTGCCGCAATGGCATAGGTCCCGAAGGTAGAAATCAGACTCAGTACAATAATCTTTCCTAACTGAAACATACTATTTTCCATTCCGTTTGGAATCCCAATACTCAAAATCCGTTTTACCATAGACCAGTCCATACGGTAATGCAGGGTTTTTTCAATATGTACCGGATATTCTTTTTTCAGGAGCTTTGCGGTAATAATCACCGCCGCAACTGCGCGGGAAACCAGCGTCGGAATTGCCACCCCCTCCGCGCCTCTGTGAAACCCATAAATAAGCAGCGCATTTCCGCCGACATTGATTATATTCATAATAACAGATATCCGCATAGATATTTCGGAATTTCCCATAGAACGGAAAATTGCAGCGCCGCAATTATATAATGCAATAAATGGAATGGAGGCCGACACAATCAACAGATAGATATTGGCATGCCTCATGACTTCACGTTCAATCTTTCCAAATACTCCATGCAAAATCCAATATTTTCCCGCGTAGACCCCCAGTGTAACAGCCGCAGCGAAAAGTGTGATAAACCATACCATCTGCATCGCCGACTCGCAGGCCTTTTTTCGGTTCTGCTGTCCTAAATACTGGCCTGTGACCACCGCCCCTCCGGTTGCCAATGCTGAAAATATCTGAATCACCAGAATCATAATCTGATCCACCAGAGACACGCCGGATACCGCCGCCTCACCCACATTAGCAATCATAATACTGTCCGCCATTCCCACTAGAATCGCTAAAAGCTGTTCAATTACCAGCGGAATAATCAGTGCTGTCAGCGCATGGTTGTCAAATAAATAATTACTCCTGTCGGCCTTAACTCTCTTTGTCACTCCAAAGACTTCCTTTCTACCCCTCATTTGTCCGGCAGAAGGCATTCCGTCGGTCAAAGCCCCCGCTGCAGCCAACAGGGTATCAATGACAGCTGCCAAATTTGCAGGCCTGCCCGCCTGGCTCGTTATTCGCGAAAATGAATGAAATTTGGCTGACCCTTAAATTCTCCTGCGGCGCTGAGGCTTTCATAGCAATTTATTATAGGCCGTTTGCCAGAAAGAGTCAAGAAAGCGCCATTCTTTTTACCTGATTCAGCGCCTTGGCAACTGCCGGTATCGATATAAGGATTATCGTAATTACTCCCTCTGTCAAGAGGTAACTGTAATTATAGGCGATTGGATAAATACTTTTCAACGACTGAGGAAAATTCTCCGGCATATAACTCATCCAGTAAAGATATCCGCCCAAAGCGTGGAACGCGCCTCTCGCGAATACCGCGGCTATATAACCTTTGACTAACCCATAGGAACTCCCGGCAAAAAATCCTGCAACGCCAAGGGCGGCAAACGCCAGAAAATAATCGCAGCAAACCTGGAAGAAAGACAAAACAAAAGGCTCCTGAATAAACTGCAATACACTGTATGCAAGGCCCACCAAAACTCCCGCCTTTACCCCATACCAATTGGCTATCAGCACAATAAAAAGCATACTGCACAAGGTAACGCTTCCGCCCCATGGCATCTCAAATATTTTCATATAAGATGTTATGAACGCAAGCGCCATTGCAATTCCACAAAATACAAGTTGTTTCGTGGCAATTTTTTTCTTATCAGAACTCTTCCCCGCAAAAAAAATTGCCAGAGCAAATACTACTATTCCCACTGCAATGCAAGTTATATAGCCTGTACTAGTCAGGCCTCCTTCCGCTGTAACCAAAAGCTTTAACATATAAATAACCTCCTTCATTTTCGATTGAAAACAAAGGAGATTCTACATTCCTATATACGCATCCCTACGCTGGCATTATCCAAATCAGGTACTCGGTCTGGGCGGTATCAGCCCACTCTCAGCCTGCTTCCATACAAGCTCCCTTGTCATCAATCTTATGTAATTTTACAAACATATACTAATAAAAAAAATAAATAATGTCAAGCATAACGCCTGATTTTCACTCCGATCTATGCGGCATATACACAGACCTGTATAAACAGTAATTACATCTTACCACTATCCTTTTCAATTTTTAAATATGCTGATGAAGGTACTTTTCTTTTGTAGCAAGTCCACCCCGGATATGACGCTCAGACTTATTTACATCAAGTACCTTACGAGCTTCTGCCGCCAGCGATGGATTGATAACCAAAAGCCTGTCTGTAACGTCCTTATGAATCGTACTTTTACTTACGCCGAATGCCTTTGCCGTCTGTCTCACCGTTGCCTTATTCTCAATGATATAATATGCAATCTCTACTGCTCTCTCCTCAATATAATCTTTCATACAAAACCCCTGCACTCATTGTTTTTACAATGTATGC
>CATJPU010000286.1 GCA_949742505.1 uncultured Lachnospiraceae bacterium
CCACGCCGTCCAACGCCTTAACCGTATTGTCTCCCAGTTTATAATATTTTTTCAGACCCTTTGTTTCTACAATCCATGAATCCATATTCTGCCTCCTTTTTCTTTGATATCTACATACTAGCAGGCAATAATCACAAACCAGTCACAATTCTATATTATCACAATTCTGTGATTCTTTACGATTCAGGACTCCGCTATTCATTCGGCAGATAAAGGCAGAACTCAGCCCCCATCCCCGCCTGCGACTTAACTTCAATGTAACCGCCCTGCAGTTCTAAAATTTTCCTTGTAAGGTACAGACCGATTCCCACGCCGCTTTCTTCATGTACCTCCGGTTCCCGGTAAAACCGCGCGAAAATCTCTGCCTGCCTTTCCGGCAGGATTCCTTTCCCGGTGTCCGAGATGCTGATTCTGGTAAATATCTCCTGCCGGATTACTTTAACATGAATTTTTCCGAAAGGTCCGGTATACTTCACTGCATTATCCAGCACATTAAAAATTGCTTCCTCCGTCCACTTACTGTCATGCCGGAGAATATAGGCTTCTTCACAGTCTACTGACAACTCAATCTGCTTTGCGGCCGCGGCCGGAACAATCTCTGTCACCGACTTTGTCAGCGTCTCATACAGATTTCCCGGTTCGCTCTTAATCTGGATAATCCCGGCCTCCAATCTGGACATTTTTACCATACTCTGCAATAGGAAGTCCAGCTTGTCCGTCTGTCTCCCCAGATTCTTTAAAAATTCTTCCCCTCTCTCCGACAATTCTTCCTCCTGAAGAAATTCCAAATACAGCTTCATATTGGCAATGGGCGTCCTGGTCTGGTGGGAAATATCCGAAATAAGCGCCTTCATCCGCCTCTTTTCCGCTACGGCTGCCTCTTCCTTCTGCTTCCAAATTCGGTCAGCCTGAGAAAGCTTCTCTCCACACTTCCCCCAAAGAGTATCCCGAACTTCTTCCTGTTCTGCACACAGCCCCCGTCCTGACAAAATATCGTCCAACGCCTGTTCGGTTCTCGCAGCAAACTGCCAGACTTCTTTTTTTAGCCGGTACGCCCTCCAGCCAGCCGCAGCCGCTGCTCCAAACGCCAAAAATATGCTTATGATTATCATCCAATCCATTGGTATCCCATCCCGTATACATTTGAAATATATTTATGGTCTGCATTTTCAATCTTTCTGCGCAGGCGGTTGATATTCACCGCCAGCGCATGCTTATCCACAAACTGGCCGCCCTCGTCCCACAGACGTTCAAGAAGGATACGATAGGTCAGGAGCTGCCCCTTATTTACCACAAGCTCCCGCAGAAGCCGCAGCTCCGTCGGCGTAATAGAGCACTCCTTTCCTCCCGCGGATACCTTCGCCTGATTTAGATCAATGCAGAGATATCCGTCGTCAAAAACCGGATTCTCATTGCCGCTCCTTTTCATGACAATACTAATCTTTTTCAATAAGATCTTCATGGAAAACGGCTTGGTCACATAGTCCTCCGCCCCCAAGTCGTAACCGGTAAGCGCATCCTCCTCCAAATCCCGGGCAGTCAGAAAAATAACCGGGATTTCTTTCTGCTCTTTTGCCCATTTACAGAAAGAAAATCCTTCTCCGTCAGGGAGATTGACATCCAGCAGAAGTAAATCCGGAACTTTTTTCACAAACTGACTTTTCGCATTAATGATAGAAAATGCAGCTTCTACATGATAATTTTCTTTACTCAGCGCATAGCAAAGGGCCTGATTCAACTCATAATCGTCTTCCAAAAGTAATATATTCTGCATCCGGTTATCCTTTCTCTAATGAAATCTCACCCTATTTCTTCCATTCTTCAATGATACAAGAATGTTCCTTTGTGTCAGGATCCCTCCTCTTAAATAACGGCATCTTTCTTTTCATCATTATACTATTTCCGCATGTGTTAATCAACTCTATCTGACGATGCAGGCTATAACATAAAACAGATGGTCAGCTTATGATTACCGGCTTACCATCTGTTTTATATTTCTCTTATTTTCATTTTCTGCACAGACGGTTTACTCCGTCATGATAAACCCGTCGTGAACCGCATTCATGGCTTTATCCACGTCTTTCTCATCTACCAGCACCGTAATCCGTATCTCAGAGGTGGCTATCATATTAATATTAACCCTGGAATTATACATGGATTCAAACATCTTCGCGGCTACTCCCGGATTGCTCATCATCCCGGCGCCCACCACAGATATC
>CATJPU010000287.1 GCA_949742505.1 uncultured Lachnospiraceae bacterium
ATAACCGATCATATTTACCTTAAAATATCCGAAATCCCATACCGGAATATCTGCCGCCGCGGTTCCTGCCACCGCGTACGCATTTAAGAGCTGTCCCGATACCAACGTAAGGCCAAGGACGATTCCTAACATCTGGGTGGTTCCCATCTTCTTTGTCACAGACCAGCAGATTCCCACCGGAAGCATATGGAACACCGCTTCTCCAATCAGCCATAGGAAGCCGTCAATCCCTGTCCAGAACTGTCTGATATCACACAATGTCTTCGTCCCATTCTCAAATAAGTACAGACTGTCAATACAGTTGCGGAAGCCCTAAATCAGACCTCCTGTAATAATCGCCGGAATCAGCGGCGCAAATATCTCTGCCAGCGCGGTAATGATTCTCTGCAGCACATTCTGGTTCTGTTTGGCGGCCTTCTTCACCGCATCCTTCGACACGCCCTCAATCCCCGACACTGCAATGAAATCATTATAGAAATCCGCTACTGTGTTGCCGATAATCACCTGAAACTGCCCGGTCTGGGTAAAGCTGCCCTTTACCACCTTCATAGCCTCAATCTTCGCAATATCTGCCTTCTGCGGATCATTTAACACAAACCGCATACGCGTCATACAATGTGAAACTGCCGCAATGTTCTCTTTTCCTCCCACCAGATGCAGAAGCTCCTTCGCATCCTCTGTATACTTGCACGATTGCAAAACGAAGTAGTCTCTCCTGTACGGTTGGGTCAGCCGGTAGTCACACAAAACGCTACTGTTCACAGGCAATGTCATGATGTTGCTTCGTCTGCTTAGAGGGTGTATCCTGAGTCAATCCGCGTCCTCTTGCGCATGTAAACTGTAAAAAATCATTTAGAAAGAAGGCTTTCCTATGCCAAAGGCAAAGTATGATTCCATATACAAAGGCTTAAAATCAAGAATCGAAACCGGAGAATTTGACTTTCAGGAGCTTCTCCCCTCTGAAAATCACCTGATTCAGGATTATAACTGTTCCAGAAATACCGTTCGCAGGGCTGTCGCCGCGCTGGTAGCCGACGGCTATGTACAGACCCAGCAGGGAAAAGGCGTACGGAATATCTTCCAGCCTGCCATACAGACTTCTTTTACCATCGGCGGCATTGAATCCTTCCGGGAGTCTGCGCTGCGCAATCATCAGATTCCCAGAACCCGCGTGCTTCTCTTTGCGGAAATTACTGCGGATCAGAAAATTGCAAAAAGAACCGGATTTTCATCCGGTTCCAGGCTTTATTATATTCAGAGGCTCCATTACCTTGATGAGAAACCTCTGATTATCAATCACAACTATTTTCTAAAAGACGTCGTTACCAGCCTGACAAGAGAGATTGCAGAAGAATCCATCTATGCTTATCTGGAGAATGAACTCCATATCTCCATTGTTACCAGCAAGCGGATTATGACCGTAGAGAAGATGACCCAGATTGACGAGAAATATCTGGAGCTTGGGGACTACAATTGTCTTGCCGTCGTCAGCAGCCAGACCTATAACGGCGACGGAGTCATGTTCGAATACACCCAGTCCCGCCACCGGCCGGATTATTTCTGTTTTCAGGATAATGCTACCAGGAATCCCCGTTAAAGCGTATCATCCTTGAGAATATGCGCCAGACTGATTCTGCATACGTTCCGCCATGCTGAATAATAGGCCAGCGCTACGGCGCACAAAATTGACAGCACAAAAACTGCAATTGGAATCAACGGCGCCTCTGCAATAAATTCCTCCACCTCAAGATAGCTCATTTTCAGCATATACCACACTGCAGCGGCCGCCAGCGGAAGCGTAATCAGAACAGGACGCCCGGCTATGACCATCGCCTCAATACAGAACATCTTTCTGATTTCGCCCGGCGTCAGTCCAACCGACATATATCTGCCAAATTCCCTTTTTCTCTGGCGCACAAACCCTAATGTATTGGAAAACACACTGCCGATTCCAATGATTGCAAACAAGATGCAAAAACTCCCCAAAACAACCTTCATTCCCTGTATCTGCATGTTATTTGTCTCGTATTCCTGAATGCGGTTTTCATATTCTGCGGTATAGTTCCTTCCTACAAGCCCGCAAAGCTCATCCTGTATTGCATCAAGCTCCTCCAAAGTCACATCTTTCCGGCCAAGAACACGAATACAGACGTCTTCCTCCAAGCCTCCGATTTGTTCTTTGATTTCCTTCCACAAAGATATCGGAATAAAATGCACCAGCTCATAGTAGTCAAGCGTCGCATAATCTTCCCTTAAAACTGGAACTTCCTCTGTGTAAGCCAGAATTGGAATCTCTGCGGTTATCTCCTCATTCCCCGGCTGTCTTAAGACACTTACTGCATTTTCTTCTTTCACATAGGGCAAAAACTCCGGGTGTCTGAAATCAGGATTTGTCACATCACGAATCTGGTTTCTTATCACCGCCCCGTTAAGCCGCGGAGCAATACCAATCTGCTCACAATAATCAAAGAAACTTTCATCATCCAGAATGATAATCGGCGCGCTAACCATCCATCCGTTTCCGGCTCTCACCGCGAATTTTTCCGAGGCATGGGAGAACCCGCCAAAAGACTTCATCTCCTCACTCATTTCCCCCTCTGCAACAATTCTTTTTGCCGCCGTTTTCTGATACAGGACGGCGCTTTCTACTCCGGTAAGTTCCCGAACCCCTTCTATCTCTTGAAAATTCTCTATCTCAACGTCCTTCACGACAGCCATAATATCCCATACGCTCTGGTATTTCTCAAAATAAGTCTCTCGCGTGCTGATTTCTGAAAGCGAAAAGAAACACTGCATAATCGTAAACGCCATGAAAGATAAGCTCAGAGACCAAGACGCCGTACGCATGGACTTTCGTTGCGCCTTCAGCGCATTGCCGGCAAGTTCTCCTTCCACTCCAAATAAAAATGTAAGTAAATGAGAACTCTTCCTCTTTTTTAACTGCAATTCATCGGTATTCTTCATTGCTTCAAGCGGCGTCAGCCTGCTTAATTTTCTGGCCGGCAGCCATGCGGAAATCCATATCGTCGCCGCTGTAACAAGCAGCGTCAGTATCAGAACCAGCGGATGATAGCCCGGATTTGCCTTATGCCGTCCTGGAAGTTCGCTTCCTAACAGAATATTTGAGAGCTCCATCAGACCCATGGCACCCGCAATCCCAAGCAGGCTGCCTGCTCCTAGCGGCACAGCGCAAAGAGCCGCCGTTTCCTGCAAAAGACACGCGCGCAGCTGCCTCGGCGTAGCTCCGACGCTGGAAAATATACCAAACTGATGGATTCTTGTGTCCATAGATACCGTAAAGGAATTATGTATAATCACAATCAGGGAAATCGACGCCATTACCGTTATCACAATAAACATCGGAAATACCAGCCGCGGCGCATCATCTTTAGAATCACGAATCAAATACATTGCCAGAAGCTGATAGTTGTAGATAACCTTTTCCGGCGAAATCCCCATCTCTCTGGCGATACGGGGCGTATCAGAAAGAACCCTTCCCATATCGTCAAAGTAAATATCAATTGCTGTTTCTTCTTCCCCGCTTTCCTCCTTTACCACCACGTCCTTTACACTGGCAAAATTCTGAATATAATCGATGTCATCCTGATTCAGTTCTCCGATAATCCGGCTCTGCCAGCCGCCTTCCTCCAATTCGATTCTCTCAATCTCATACTTCCATGCATTATAAAATAACCCGCACAACAGGGATAAGAGAAGGGCTGAAATAAATGTCGACAGTCTGACTGATAAACCGTAGGAACGATTGTTTTTCAATAATCCGGTCAAATAATCCTTCCACATATCCGTCACCTCCGGCGCTCGTCGCTGACGATGCGCCCATCCTCAATCGTAATGATGCGTTCCGCTTCCAGCGCTATCTTCTCATCATGGGTAATCAGCAAAATCGTCTGTTCCAGATTACGGTTAGAAAGCTTCAGCATATCTACAATTTCCCTGGAATTTTTCTGATCCAGATTGCCGGTAGGCTCGTCGGCAAGAAGCAGCGCCGGACGATAAATCAGCGAACGTGCAATCGCAACCCTCTGCTGCTGACCGCCTGATAACTGACTCGGCATAGCCTCTAACTTATCAGAAATGCCAAGAGAACTGACGATTTTTTCAAAATACTCTTTATTTGGCTTTTTCTTGTCAAGCGCAAGAGGCATCAGTATATTTTTCTCTGCGGTGAGGGTGGGAATCAGATTATAAAACTGATAGACTAGTCCTACCTTCCTTCGCCGAAAAATCGCCGCCTGCGTCGGACTGAGCCGGGATAACTCCGTTCCGTCTATCATAACTCTACCGCTTGTAGGCCTGTCTACACTGCCAAGAATATGAAGCAGCGTAGACTTACCTGAACCGGACGCCCCGATAATTGCCACAAATTCCCCTTTACTGACTGATAAGTCAATCCCGTTCAGCGCCGCTACCTGATTACCGCAATCGCCATATACCTTTCTGACTCCTTCGCATTTTAAAATCTCCATTCTGTCGCCCCCTTTCACTATAAGTATAGCAAATGAAAGTTACAGCTTCGTGACACAACCTGCCGAATATTCTTATTTCATTATAACAGTTTTTTCATTTTCGTTGCATCATATACGATAAAAGCGAATTTCAAACAGAGCGCCGCCGTCCGGCTTATTTTTCGCACGTATCGTTCCGTTTTGGCGTTCAATAATCTCTTTCGACAATGCTAATCCGATTCCGATGCCGCCCTCTCCCGCATTCTTCCCCCGATAGAACCGCTCAAAAAGATGCGGCAGATCTTCTTTCGCAAACCCTTCTCCTTCATCCCAGATAAAAATCTCCGTATATAATGGGTTCTGTGCATAGGAACAATGAACCGTTCCGCCATGGCTATGCTCCAAGCAGTTTTTCATCAAATTCATAACCGCCTCCATTGTCCACTCTAAATCCACCACGGCCATCATTTCTCCCAGTTCTGGTATATCAACAGCCGTACCGGATCCGGCGAATAATTCCTGCAGATTATCCGCCGCAAGGGCAAGCATGGTAAAAATATCTGTCTCATCCTTATGTAAAAGTATCGTTCCGGCGTCAATTCTGGATAATACCAACAGAGCTTCCTCCAGACGGGTAAGCCTCCCAATCTGTTTTTCTATCTGTCCCAGATGATTGCCGCAGACATCCCAAAATTTCACATCCCTGAAATTCGCTATTCCGTTCTCACATACAGATAGAGCACTGTCAGCAAAGTTCCGTCTCATCATCTGAACAGTCAGGGAAACAGCCGTTATCGGCGTTTTTAACTGATGTGCAATATTAGAAAGATTCTCCGCAAAGTCATTCTTTGCCTGCACCGCCCTATCCCTCGTCTGATAGAGAAATGTCACCGTCTTGTATATCTCGTCCTCCAGTTTAGAAAAATCATCCTCCCCGGAAGCGGAGAGAATGATTGCTTTTCCGTTATTGACCTGTTCCAGATAATCCGCCAGCGCCCGAATCCGCATAGTTTCCACTTTGTTCCGATACCAGAAGGTACCGGCAAAGAGAAAAACTCCCGCCAGCAAACCCGCCGCCACAAATAATAGGTTCTTAACATAAGCCGAACCTGAAAAATCCGATATACGGTATCCCAGTGCAGTTAAGACGTCCTTTCCGCTTTCTGCCTCTTCTTTCGCAGCATTCCCGTTTGTATATTCCTTTAATGCCGCCGAAATGGATTGTCTTGCTTCCGGTTCCCGTTCTACTACCTCCCTGCAAATCACATTTAACAAATCAAACTGAAAACGGCTGTAATAATATGAGGCTGCCATGACGGAAACTGCTGATGCAATCAGGCCGAGGGATAATGCAAATCCCAGAGTAACTAATATCTTTTTTCGTCCGCTCATATCGTGTCCTCCATGCGGTACCCCACGCTTCTGACTGTTTTCAGACAGGCAGGCTGACCGAGTTTATCCCGCAGCCGTTTCATTGTAACTGTCAGCGTGTTATTATTCACATAATTTCCATTTACATCCCATACCTGCTCTAAGATCTTTTCTCTGGTAACAGTCCTTCCTTTATTTTGCATCAAATACAAAAGCAGCTGATATTCCGCCGCGCTCAAACCTACCTCTTCTCTGTCGCCGTATGACATGGACCTATGCTCCTGGAATGATTCTCCTGAATGGACGAAGACTGTCCGTCGGTTCTGGTCAATCATAATTCCGCCACAGGTAAGATATTGCTTAGATACATTGCCGCTTCTGCGAAGCAGCGCCAAAATTCGCGAATACAACACTTCCAATTCAAAGGGCTTCACCACATAGTCGTCTGCACCATTCCTAAAACCCGAAACTACATCCGCACAGTCCCCGCGGACCGTAAGAAAAATAACCGGAAGTTCTTTCCAGTTACTGCGAATCCACTGGCACAAACGGTCTCCAAGACCGTCTGGCATATTCCAGTCCAGCAAAACAAGATCCGGCACATACATTTGTAACGCCTGCCCAGCCTCTGCAAGCGTCCTACATATTGTTATCCTGAAACCCTTTTGTTCCAGATATTCTTTCACAATACCTGCAATATTCAAATCATCTTCTACATAATATAAATCAACCATAATTTATTCCGTCTTTTCTATATTTAACCCTCGGCACGTCTTAATATATGCTCTCAGATTAGCGGACTTTGTCCGGCAAGGTCTATTATAGCAGAAAAAAATTACAGTTTCATGACAAATCTCACGCAAAATGGGGCGTGCGAATGGCAGGAATAAATCTGGAGATAAACCCTATTTTAACAGAAGAAGCTTCCCCTCCGGAATTTCCAGATAATCCGGCAGACCTTTTCGCTCCAGTATTCCCAACGTCTCTCTCTGGACAAACCAACAGATATCCTCCCCTTCTGCCGGACTTTTCAGAAAATACTTCCGCTCAAAAGGTAATTCTGAAATGCTGCTAATCGTAACCGGAATCCGGCGATTCCTTGTCTCTTGATTCTCCCCTGCCGCCGCCTTCTCCCCCGCTTCATTTTCTCCGGAAGCTTTTTCGGGCATCCAACCCTCTTTCGCCCACACCGGCACAAAATCATGGGCCCGGATTCCCGCCCAGCAAACGGCCTCTGGAATTTCCCGCCTTAAAATAAGGGTAATTCCCCACCCCGGAATCCGAAGCCTGTGGGCGTCTTCCCGCTCAGCCGCCACAATATTCTTGCATCCGGTCAGCTTTGCCGCTTCTTTCCACTCTGGTTTTGCAAATATCTCTCTGGTTTTTCCCTGACAAACCGTCTTGCCCGCATCCATAACAATTAGCTCTTCACTGAACCGGTATATCTCGTCCCTGCTGTGGGATACTAAGATTACCGTCCCTTCGTAATCCTTTAGCATACCCATCATCTCCTGCTGTAGCTTATCCTTCAGAAATTCATCCAGTGCAGAAAAAGGCTCATCTAACAGAATCACCTCTGGTTCGCTGGCCATAATCCTCGCCAGCGCCGTCCTCTGCTGCTGCCCGCCGGACAGCTCTCCCGGCAGAAGATTTTCCAGTCCTCGAAGACAGAATCTGTCTATCATCCTCTCCGCTGTCCTCTCTCTTTCCTTTCGTATTCCTTTTATTCCAGCCATGACATTTTTTCTTACACACATATTAGGAAATAACGCATAGTTCTGAAACAGATATCCAATCCTACGTTTCTGGGGTTCCAGATTCACGCTGCCGTTATACAGCGTATGGCCGTCCGCCGCGATCCTGCCCCTGTCCGGCATCTCAATTCCGGCAATGCATTTAAGCGTCATGCTTTTCCCACAGCCTGAGGACCCCAGAATCCCCAGCCGCCTGCTGCTGCTCTTCCATTCTGTATCCAGAACGAAATCCCCCAGCTTTTTCTTTATCTTCACCTCGATTGCCATCTTCCCTGACCCCTTTTTCTGTCTTTCGTTCTTATCCTTTTTAGTGCCCAAACTGTTTCATCTTCTTTGCTGAAATCAAATTTACAATAAAGATTACCGCAAATGCAATCAGCATCACCGCAAATACCCATACGCCTGCCGTCAGATAATCTCCATCCTGCACCACCATGGCAATCTGCTGGGAAACGGTTCCCGTCTTCCCCGGAATATTCCCGGCAAGCATGGAAGTTGCCCCGTACTCTCCCATAGCTCTGGCAAATGTCAGAATCGTTCCCGACTGAATATTATCCCCCTTGGGAGCCACCAGTTTCCCGCTTGAGAGCCACCTGGAAATTTCTTCCTTGAGAGCCACCCCAGACACAAGATATAGTAATACTGCCCCTGTCGCTTGAAAATACAACAGAGGCAATATTAGGTCTAGCATGTTCAGATGATTATGTTTCTATCTCGTCGACAAGCCTTTTCAGCTTCTTTGAATCATACAGCTTTCTCAGGTTTGTTTCATTTGTAGGGATTTCATAAGCATTATGGATAATCCTGTCCATGATGGAATCTGC
>CATJPU010000288.1 GCA_949742505.1 uncultured Lachnospiraceae bacterium
CCCCTTTCGAGTACTCTTTCGTTACTTCCGTTAATTCAATCATACTGTCCTCCTAATTACTTAATACTCCATGGACTCCATATACTTCATATATTTGACTACCATAAGCGCAATCTTAAACGTAATGGCGTCTTCAAATACTCTCAAATCAAGTCCTGTACTTTTCTGAAGCTTATCCAGTCTGTACACCAGCGTATTCCGGTGAATGTATAACTGTCTGGACGTCTCGGACACATTCAGGCTGTTCTCAAAAAACTTATTAATCGTTGCCAGTGTCTCTTCGTCAAATTCATCCGGAGATTTCCCCTCAAAAATCTCGCGGATAAACATCTTACAGAGCGAAATCGGAAGCTGATAAATCAATCGTCCAATTCCCAGCGTACTATATGCAATAACATTCTTCTCGCCAAAGAATATCTTACCGACATCAAGCGCAAGCTTCGCTTCTTTGTAAGATTTGGAAACTTCCTTAATGTCGTTTACTATCGTGCCATAGGCGATTCGGATACCTTCTTCCTCTTCTTCATTCAGAACCTCCAGCAGCTGCTCCGCCGATTTCTCAAGTTCCGGATACCCTTCGCCAATTCCAAGTTCTCTTACTATGATAATATTCTTCTCATCCACCGCGGTAACAAAATCCTTCGACTTACCATTCAGTATGCTTCGAATATTATCCATCTTGTTACTGTCTTTCTCATGGTCGGTCTCTACAATAAAGATAACACGTCTCGCCTCAGTGTCAATATGTAATTTTTTCGCTCTGTTATAGATATCCACAAGGAGCAGGTTGTCCAGAAGCAGATTCTTGATAAAATTATCTTTATCGAACCTCTCTTTATATGCAATTAACAGATTCTGTATCTGAAATGCCGCAAGCTTGCCTATCATATATACATCTTCGCTTCCGCCGCCTGCCAGCAGGATATATTCTAACTGATGCTCGTCAAAAATCTTAAAAAACTGATATCCCTGAATCACCTGACTCTCTGCTGGTGAACCGGCAAAAGAGGAAACTGCGTCCTCATAATGTCCCTGCTCGGCAAATGTACTTGCAAGAGGTTTCCCGTCTGTGTCCATCACACACAAATCAATTCTCGTAATCCCCTTCAAACCGTCAATAGTATTTTGAAGTATCTGATTAGATATCATATTCCATCTCCTCCATTGATTGCAATATGCATTTTTCACAATATCTCACTTACCCATTTGCCCGCTTATGCATATCACTAGCTTTTATATTAATATAAATCCACAAAAAAAGAAAGAGGAAATCACACATTTTTGTTAATTTCCTCGCTTTTCCTGACTTTTTTATATTAATTTTTCATCTGTCCGCTCTGGACATTGTACACAAAGCGCTCAGGAGAATCCATCAGTTTTATTTGAAAAAATCCAAAATTCTGTCACCTGTAAC
The DNA here is from genome assembly GCA_949742505.1 of uncultured Lachnospiraceae bacterium. Lineage (GTDB taxonomy): Bacteria > Bacillota > Clostridia > Lachnospirales > Lachnospiraceae > Claveliimonas. The sequence continues at coordinate 1,415 of CATJPU010000288.1, forward strand.
GGTTCGCACACCGCTTGTTCTGACTTACAGACGACAGAATTAACATTGCGCCTTCATCTCTCTGCGGTTCTTTTCAATCTCCCGTTTAAAGAAAAGCCTGTCAACAAAAGCTGATATCTTCCCGCCTCTTGATTTGCCCTCATAGATAGACTCCATAAGCTTCCCGGCGCCGAGCCACATTCTTGCATTAATCAGACTGCGGTTCCTGGCTATAAATTCCTCCTGTACCGGAGACGACAGAACCGCAATTACACTGTCGACCTCACCGCCGTTAATCGCATTCACCAGCATATCATCCATCGCGGCGCCCGGCGCCACTTTTGCCGCTCCGGCAACCTGAATCCCTCTGTAACGCGAGAAAAGACATGCTGTCAGCCTGTCCACTTCTTCGTCAGTCTCCGCCAGAAGATACACCCGGCTATGATTCTTATGGAGGTACTTCAGATACATTTTAAGATACACCTGCGCTCTCATCTCTTGAATACGCCTGGTATCTGTGATTCCCGCCGCTTCCAGAATCTCCTCCTGTCCAGGAAGCACCAAATCACTCTGCTCAATGGCCTTCCTCAAATCCGGCTTATCCTTAGCCGACATCAGGGTCTCTATGGTAACAAGCTCAACCACATTCGTTGCAGCCGTACTCATATATTCTACCGACGCCTTCATAGCCTGCTTTGCCGAACAGTTGTCTATCTTCACATCCAACACACAAATCGTCTCATTCATTTAAACAACCACCTGCATTATTTTCCAATTTAAAAATTGTAGCAAAACAGGATATTCTTTGCAAGCAGTGACACGAATTGTTCATACTAATTAATATTTTTGTTACGATTTATGTTTTCCCGTCTTTTTTTTGTAATCAGTCCGCCTATTCTTCCGGTTTCCTTTGAGGACAGGGACTTCCAGCCTTCATTCAGTACCTTGTCTAAAAGTCCCAATTCCTCCGCGATTTCGTATTTCAGTTTCTCCTCTGGTGTGATTAAACGCAAATCAATTGGTTTTTCTTTTTTCTTTGACATAATATCTGCCCCTTCCCGGTTACTGTTCACTTAGCTCACAGTAAGCCTTTCCTTTTCGTTACAGGAAGTATTGACAGATTATCTCCGCTTAATACATGGACGAATCTTCCGGAATGATAATCGCTGCAATAAAATATACCAGAAGACCACTCCCGCCTGCCAGACTAAACAGCACCCATGCCAGACGAATAATTGTCGGGTCTACATTAAAATATTCTGCAATTCCTCCGCACACTCCACAAATCATACACTGATTTCTTGAACGATACAATCTCTTTGATTCCATATTTCTCTCCTCCATATTTCCTTTATATAATAAAAATAATAAGCCAGATATCTACGCTCTAGAGCGTGTCTAAGATTCTGTAAAATTAACCTGAACGCTCCCTATGCCGCATTCTACCGATAATTCTTTACCGCCGGAAGTTCCCTTCACATGATATTCTTCCTTTTCATAGTCATAATCGTCGTCATAATCATCATAATCGTAATCATCTTCTAACCCGGACCTGCTGACCCCGATTCCAGAAAATGAACGTTCACCAATCTGCACTTCTCCGATTCCACATTCAACATCACAATTATAGTCTGTCTCTTTTCCTGAAAGATTCAGTACAATCTCACCCACTCCGCATTCAATCCCCCCCTCTCTTTGAATGGTTCCTGTCGCTGTAATCTGTCCCGCGCCGCACTCAAAATCAGCCGTCTGGGCTGTAAAACTGTCTATCTGAGCCTGCCCGGCTCCTACCTTTAACGTAAAATCTATTGCATCCGCACCTGCGACATACACTTCTCCCGCCTCATTCTCCAGGTCAAGCTCCCCAAGCTGTCCTTTGGGAAGTAACAGCCAGACGGTAGCATACCCGTCAATCCGATTAATCGCACGAAGCTTCTTTGTGGTAGAAATGTCCAATTCATCCTCTTCCTGTTCACATTTAAACTGAAGTCTCTTATCTACGTTCACCGCTTCCACATGGACAGCCTCATCCGGCGAAGCAAGAACCTGAAGCTGAATCCCCGCCGTATCTACATCAATCTTCCTAACCCCGGAATAGCTTTCCTGAACTCCCGGTTCCTCAGAGCGTTCTCCATATTCATATTCCCATTCGTCGCTTCCAGTTTCCATATACGCGTCGCTGGAAGCAAAAAAACTCAAACCCGGAAGAAATCTCATTCCCACATCCACTTCATGCACCGCTTCATCAAACGGCACCCCCATCAACCGTCCTGCAATGCCAAAAACAGCCCCAAGACAAAATACGCTTCCGCAGATAATCCAAAATACTTTCCATCCTCTTTTCATCTATACCACCGTCCTTTCTTTTCAAATGGTTTCCTGCAGAGATTTACCATAAACCGGAAGAGTCCCGGAATAACAATCATACACAAACGGACAGCCGCCACGGATGCAATTGTCCCAACTACTCCCAGCATCATGCCGGCCCCCATCACCGCCATAGCAGCCGCCGGATTCAACGCTATGGTAAACACACCTTTTACAAAAAGCACAAGACCGGACAATGCAAGTGCAAACGCAACAGCCGCAAGCGCGATAAAAATGGCAAATCCCGCAATGCCAAAAGCAAACACACAGCATACAAATGCGATCGCCAATGGAATCAGCACAGGCGCCGCCACCAGTATAATCAGAATAATCAGAACCGCCTTCAAACCGCTGCTGGTCCATGGCCTACGCGCCGTATTCCGGCCGCCCTCCCGCCCGGAATACGGGCCTCTTTCATTCTGCCCCGCGTCATACTGATAATTTCTTCCTGTCTGACCTCCCATATAAGGTCCGCTGCTCTCTCTGCGGTTCTGACCGTCTCCATAGGAAGAGCCGCCCCTTTCTTCCCGGCCATCCGTATAAGAACCGCCTGAATACCGGTTCTCTGCACCCTGTCTTCCTGTATCCCGATACGTAACAGGCACTTCTTTTTTCTCAAACCGGGGATTGGTATACCCAGTTTCCCGAAATTCTCCGGACTCCTCCGTCCGTCTTCCAAGTCCCGCCTTCATCTCCGCAGCCACCTGTTCCGGACTTCCAAGCTCTTCTATTACCTTCTCTTCGTTCTCCTCCCCGGCATCGTCAAAGTAGTCATTGTAATACTGCATAGTCGCAACCCGTTCTTCTGCCGGTACGTCCTGAAGAAGCGCTGCCAGCCGCCTCATATACTCAATGCGATTCATCAAATAGCCCCTCCCTCAAATATAGAATTAATCTTCGCACAATATGCTTTCCATTCTGACTGATATAGATTCAACTGTATCAGTCCTTTCGCCGTCACCTTATAATATCTGCGATTCCTTCCGTCAAACTGCCGGTCGTAGACTTCTAAACATTCATCCTTCTGAAGCCTTCTGAGAACCGGATACAGGGTTGACTCTGACACATCAATCGCTCTCTTCACATCCTGGGTGATCTTATAACCATAAGTGCCTTCATCCTCCTGCGACACAACCGCAAGTACAATTGCGTCCAGAAGCGCTGCTCCGGTGTTAA
>CATJPU010000289.1 GCA_949742505.1 uncultured Lachnospiraceae bacterium
ATCCTCGGCAGAAACCCGCAGCCCTTCCATCATCAGTATCCTTTTGACATTCTGGGCGTTTCTTTCTCCAATATTACCAAGTCCCCCCGGACCTTTCATTTCAAACATCTTTGCACCGCCTGCAATCTTAACTACAAGTCGTCCCTTCGTAGCTCCAAATGCATAAAGCTTGCGCAGAGTTTCCCGGATTCCTGAATCTGCATATTTCAATACATTACTGTCTGTCGCGCTCTTCTCGGGAAGCATTATATGAAGAAGTCCCCCCAATTTAATCATGGGATCATAGAAGGCTATGCCTATACAGGAACCCAACGCATAGGTAATCAGTTCGCCTTCCTGTCTTGCAATCTTCATATCAGCTATTCCGACCGATATTTTCTTGGCCATTTATCATTCAACTCCCAGCTTTTTCATTAGAATATTCAGAGATTTCACATCCGGCAGAAGAAGCATACTGCTATGTAAGGATTTTTCATCAACTTTAAAGTCGCCTGTCACCATCATAATTCTGTCCGAATGCTGCCCCATCATTGCGATTGGCACACTCAAGATGCCGCCCAGCATATTCACGGTAAATTGAGGAACCGATAGTTCCACTTCAACATTAGTCAGCGACGACAATGCTGTTACATAAGACGAGATTACAATATTTCCAATCTCGGTAAGAACAGAAGCGTCTATTTCCTCCAATTCCAGAAGCTCCACTCTTGTCTTTCCCAGCATACGGAAAAGAATATCATCTGAAAACTCCTGCGGAAGAATAAACAGCATAATCCCCTGTATCTCCCCGCTCATCTCTACAAAAATAGCAGCGACAACGTTCTCCGGGTCCCCCATCTTCTCAATTGCTTCATTAAATTCTAATATCTCTGCTCTTGGAAGCGTCATGTTTACTTTAGCGCTCAGCATACTGGACAGTGCAGTCGCAGCGTTACCTCCGCCGATACTTCCAATCTCTTTCAGGATATCCAGTTCCAGTGCATTCATTTCTTCGTATTTTTTTATCGCCATGTCTCACCCCGCTATGATCTTAATGTATTAATCGTACCCATAATCTCATCTGACGTCGTCACCATTCTGAGAGCAAGCGAATACGCTCTCTGCGCTTCAATCGTCTTCGTTATCTCGTCCGCCGTATCAACGCCGGACATCTCCAGCGTATGATCCCGCATCTTCGCACCCGGAATCAAAAATGGAACTCCATTCTTGGCAACCGGAGAAAATTCGTTATTCCCTACGCTCAGCATTCCATCCAGAATATTGAACCCATATACGCCGATTTCACCGCTTAATTCCCCCTCTGCAACGCGGATAGGGTTACGATTCTGATCCAGAACAAAATTACCGTTATCATTGACCAGATAGAACTCCGTTCCCCGTTTCGACAAACTGAAATGACCGTTCCTCGTATAGGTAATCTCACCGGTAATCGGACTTCTTAACATGAAGAAGCCACGCTCTATAATCGCATAATCATACTCGCCCTCAGACGGAACAAATCCGCTCGGATCAAACTTTGTATCCGTCTTCTCTACTACCACGCCGGTTCCTGCCTTAAGCGGCGTATCCTCTCCATTATAATTGTTCAGATTATAATACATTAAATCTGAAAATACCGCCGACTTACTCTTATATCCATAGTTATTCACATTTGCAAAGTTATTGGCAATTACATCCAGCTTTCTCTGCTCTTCCATTGCGCCCCTTGCTGCCGTATAAAATGATGTATACATCTCCGTTACTCCTCTCTCAGGCTCTCGGCCTTATCCTGTCTTATCAGCCCGCATCTTATTAAACACCTACGATTCAGAAGACTATTGCTCCTATTACGTTGCGGTACCGATAGTAACAATCTTGCCAACAAGCTGATCATATATCTTCAGAATCTGAGCCGACCCCTGCAGGACCCGCTGCCCGCTCATCATTCTGGTCATCTGCTCTGCCATATTCACATTGGAATATTCCGTATACTTTTGAGTTATCTTTGTGTTCGATACCTGGGGCGCCCCGTTTGCCTCAAATACGCCGCCGGTTATCTTCGTAAGCTGATTATAATCCGCAAAATCATATGTCTGGATTCTGCCGAAATACTGCAGACCATCCTCTGTTGTAATATTCCCCTGAGAATCAATTGCAACTTCATCTGTCGGAAGCTGAATCGGGCCATTCGCCCCCATCACGCGTCCAATTCCGGGCAAAACCAGATATCTCTGGTCATCCAGATTAAAAGAACCGTTTCTCGTATACACGATACCGTTATTCGTCTGAATTGCAAAAAAACCGTTCCCGGTCAAACCTACATCCAGCGGTCCCCCGGTCTCCCGCAGACCGCCTTCGCTGTAATCCGTTATTCTCTCATCCGCAATATTCATCCGGGATACCGTACCCACCTGCGTCTTTCCATACTGGTCATAACGGTAAATCATCTCTTCCCGGAAGGTACTCTCCATCAGACGGTCTTCCTTGTAACCCGGAGTGGATACATTCGATATATTATTACTGATAATATTCATATTCCGGTTCTGCGTAATCATGTTTGAAGCTAAATCATAATACCCCTGAAACATCTTTCCTCTCCCTTTCTTCGTTGAATTTCTCCATATGTTTGCGTAGTTTCTTAATTGCATTGGCATGAATCTGCGAAACTCTTGGCTCGCTCACCTGCAGTACGTCTGCAATCTGCCTCATATTCAGTTCCTCTATATAGTATAAGGAAATTACAAGCTGTTCGTTCTCCTTCAGCTTATTAATCGCCGCTACCAGAACTTCCGAAAGCTCTTTCCTAAGATATTGCTCTTCCGGCTGTTCCTGCGCTTCCCCCTGGGACATCCTCACTCCAATTTCATTCCCCTGCGCCTCTGCCAGCACCATATCCAGAGAAAGAATATTAAAAAGAGCTGCTTTCCGCATCGTATCATGATACTTCTCCATTGAAATATCCAGATACTTTGTCACTTCCTGAACGGAAGGATAATACCCAAGTTTATTATATAACGTTGTCACCGCTTCTTCAATATCTCTTGTGTTCTTTCTTGTACTTCTCGGCACCCAGTCCTGCTTTCTCGCCAGGTCTATAATCATGCCTTTAATCCGCTTAGATATATAAGTTTCAAACTTAACATTTTTTTCAAGATCAAATTTATCAATTGCGGACATGATTGCAATTACGCCTTCATTGATAATATCATCCACCTGTACAAAGCTCAGGTAAATATCTCGCATCTGGAGCGCAATGCTTTTCACAAGATAGATATAGCGCATAACAATCTCCTGCTTAACTTCCAGGCTGCCCGTCTCTTTATACAATTTTAAAAGCTCTTCATTTGACTTCTCTTTGTATAACTCCTGTGTCCCCATTCCAACGCTCCATTAATTACTAATCTAAAGTGTTATATTCCCAATCGCCTGTATCTGTATATTATTGCTAATCTCGTTAAAAGAAAGCACATATACATCTGGAAAAAACTGTTCTATCAGACGATAGAAATGCACTCTCACAACCTGACTGGTCAGCACAAGCGGAGGCTGACCAAAGTCGTGGAACTTCTTCACCTCATCTGACAATTGTGTGATCACATTCTGCATCACATCGGGGCTAAGCGCAAGATACATTCCATGTTCCCCGGTAGTCAGACTTGTAATGATGTTCTTCTCCAGTTCTGCATCCAGCGTCACTACCTTCATGCTTCCGCCTTCGCAGAACTTTCTCGTAATGGTCCTCTTCATTGCAACACGAATATTTTCTGTAATAGACTCGATATCTTTGACAGTCATGGAGGAATCCACAATCGTCTCCATTATCGTCTCCATATCCTTGATTGGAATTCCTTCTTTCAGAAGATTGGTCAGAATCTTCTGGAAATTTCCATAGGAAATCAGCGTAGGAATTAATTCATCTACAAGCTCCGGAGACTGTTTCTTCATATTTTCAACCAGCCGCACAACTTCCTGCCTGTTCAGCAGCTCATGAGCATGCTTCTTCACAGTCTCTGATAAATGCGTCAGCATAACAGACAACGGATCAATAACCGTATATCCGTATATTTCTGCCATCTCTTTCTTATCTACAGTAATCCACTTACTCGGTATACCATATGCAGGCTCAATCGTATCAATACCATCCAGCTCTTTTTCCGGATTCGGCGGTTCAAGCGCCAGATAATAATCAACCAGAATTTCACCCTTGGCAACCTCTTCGCCCTTAATCTTAATGACATACTGATTCGTATTCAAACTGGAGCTGTCACGCAGCCGGATGGAGGGAATAACAAGACCCATCTCCTGAGCATACTGTCTTCGGAAGATGACAATACGGTCAATCATTCTGCCGCCGCTTTCCTCATCTACAAGAGGAATCAGACTGTAACCGAACTCCATCTCAATAGGCTCCACTGTAATCAGAGAATATACACTGTTGATATCCTTAAAATCCTCTTCCTCCGTAACCTGGATTTGCTCCCCGTCCGCCATTCCCATAGCAGCCGCCTGAGCGTCCGGTACGGCCATTGCCTCCATACGTCTGTAAAGCTGCCAGCCTCCAAGCATAAGAGCCAGCGAAACAACTGCAAGCTGGAATTTCGGCATTCCCGGAACCGCAAGAAGAATTGCCAGCACCGCGCCGGTCAGCATAATCGCTCTTGGCTGCGCCATAAACTGTCTGGTCACATCCACATTCAGGCTGTCTTCCGCAACAGCCCGGGTAACAATCATACCCGTCGCCGTAGATATGAGAAGCGCCGGAATCTGAGATACCAGACCATCGCCGACTGTTGCAATAGAGTATACGGATAAGACTTCCGTAAATCCCATCCCCCCCTGTACCATACCGATAATACAGCCGCCGATAAAGTTGGTAGCTGTAATAATCAGAGACATAACCGCATCGCCCTTAACAATCTTCGTGGCGCCGTCCATGGAGCCGTAAAAGTCTGCCTCTTTCTGAATCTTATGACGTCTCTCCTTCGCCTCTGTCTCATCAATCAATCCGCTTCCAAGGTCCGCGTCAATAGCCATCTGCTTACCTGGCATTGCATCCAGTGTAAATCTTGCCGCAACTTCAGCCACACGTTCCGCGCCTTTTGTAATAACAAGGAACTGAACCAGTACAATAATCAGGAAAATAATGACGCCGACAACAACGTTGCCCTGCAGTACAAAGTCTCCCATCGCCCGAATTACGGCGCCTGCAGTACCGGAATTGCCAAGGATACTTCTTGTGGTAGAAATATTCAGTCCGATACGAAATAAGGTTGTAATAAGAAGCATCGACGGAAAAATAGAAAATTCCAGCGGCTCCTTAATGTTCATACTAATCAGAAGTATGATCATCGATATGGAAATATTCAAAATAATCATTACGTCTATTAAAAACGTATTCAGCGGTATAATCAGCAGTAATACAATCATTACTACAATCAGTGACACCGCACTATTTAATATCTTTTTCATATCCTACCCCAACTTTTTATTCATACGGAATACCTTAACCAGGATTTCCGCTACCACTCCGTAATACTCTGCCGGTATCTCGCAATTCAGCGGAGTGGTTGCATAGATTCCCCTCGCAAGAGGTTTATTCTCAATCACCATAACATTGCTCTGCTCCGCAATCTCCACAATCTTCAAGGCGACATAGTCCTGTCCCTTCGCAATCAGAACCGGCGCATTATCATGGTCAATATCGTATTTTAACGCAACCGCATAATGCGTAGGATTACGGATAATAACATCTGCATCCGGAACCGCCTGCATCATGCGGCTTCTTGCCATGCTCCGCTGCAGACTCTTGATCTTACCCTTAATCTCCGGATTACCTTCCATCTGCTTGTATTCTTCCTTGACCTCTTCCTTGGTCATCTTTAATTTCTTCTCATACGACCATCTTTGGTAGAAGTAATCAAAACCTGCAATTACTGCAAATACAAGGCCAATCCTCACAACCATTCCCATGATCTCTTTCAGAACATAGGAGAAACCTGCAACTGCGTTCATGTCCATCATCTGGGCAATCACTACAATCTCGTTCTTTAAAATCTGATATAACACAACCGTCAGAATAATAATCTTAAGCGCCGCCTTCAGAAGCTCTACTAAATTCGTAACGGAAAACAGCTTCTTAATCCCATTCAGCGGATTTAAATTCTTTAGCTTAAACCCCACTGGTTTCATAGTAATCAAAAATTTTGTCTGAACTCCGGTCACAATCACTGCAACCGCTATGGCTATAAGCCCCAGCGGAATAATACACTTTACCAGCACCTCCACTGACTTCATGCCTATCTCCTGCAATACTCCCAGCGATAATTCATCTACACTGCCAACTGCGGAAATATAAAGCACCATACTATCCCTGAGAGATTTAAAAATCGTCGGAAAAAACATCTGCAGACAATAAAAACACAAAAAAAGCGAAACGACCACGGTCACATCTTTACTGGTTGCCACATTACCTTCTTTTCGTTGTTCTCTTCGCTTTTTCGGCGTGGCCTTTTCGGTTTTCTCACCTGACTGACCCGGCAACTATACTCACTTCCTATCTATACGAATGTCAGAATTCCCTGAACCGTTTTCATCATTTCTGTCAATATTCTGTTTATATGCTCGCCCATAGGCGAAAACAGAATAACCAGAAGGCCCAGTCCAACAATTATTTTCAATTGAATATTAATAACAAATATACTAATCTGCGGAACCACTTTATTCATGATCCCGATTCCCACCTGCACCAAAAATTCTGCTGCCAGCATGGGAAGCGAAAGTCTGATTCCCAACTCCACACACTGCAGGAATATATCTATCATTCTTTTTGCAAGTCCCGCGTTAACTATAATTCCTCCATAGGGAACAATCTCCGCCGAAGTAAATAAGATTTTCATCAATGCCAGATGTGCGTCCGTCGCAAAAAACAAAAGTACAAACCATGTCTGAAGCACGCTTCCTGTTACCGCTATCTGTGCGTTACTCTGGGGATCATATACGGTAGCCATTGTAAGGCCCAATTGAAAATCTATGATATATCCGCCAAAAGTAATCGCGAAAAAAAATAGCTCCATGGCATATCCGATTACATACCCTACAGCAAATTCCTTCATGAGCAGAAAACCTAACTCAAACGCACTTGCTATCTCAAAAGCCGAATCCACAGAGGCAGAATATATGGTGAACGTCAATACGATAATCAGTCCCATCTTTACAATCATCGGTATATTTCGTCTTCCAAACAACGGATTTAACAGTATAAATCCCGACATCCTCATCATGATTAGAGAAAACAGGGTCAGCTGTGCAGTCGTATCAAACGTCATATCGTCACTCCCCGTTCTATCCCTGTATCATCTGGAATATCCTGACTGTAAAATCCTGCAGCGACTGAAGCATGGAGCCTCCGGTAAATACAAGAATAACTCCAATCACCAACAGCTTTGGCACAAATGTAATGGTCTGCTCATGAATCTGCGTCGCCGCCTGAAAAATAGCAATCAATATACCCACCAGCATACTGATAACCAGAAGCGGACCGGCAAGCTGAACCGCCATCACGAATACTTCATACATCAGATCTCCAACTTCTCCGTTCGTCATCTATATGCCTCCTTCACCGTCACAAATTAAAACTGTCTACAATCGTCTTAAATAACAGCTCCCATCCATTTACTGTTACGAACAGCAATAGCTTAAACGGCAGAGAAATCATTGCCGGCGGAAGCATCATCATACCCATAGACATCAGCGTACTCGAAACCACAATATCTATCAGCAAGAACGGTATATAAAGCAGAAATCCTGCTGTAAACGCTCTCTTTAATTCACTTGTCATAAAAGAAGGAATAATAACCGTAATGGAAAGATCCGTCAGTTCTTCTACCTCCTCAATATCTTCCTCAGCCATATCCGTAAACAGCGCTAAGGAACTTTTCTCCGTATTTTTCAGCATAAACCGTTTGACTGGCCCCTGCGCCCGGTCAAAAAATTCCTCTGTCGTAATTTGCTGATTCTGATAAGGCTGATAAGCCTCTGTATTAATTTCACCTATAATTGGGTCCATAATAAAAAGCGTCAAAAAGATAGAAATACCTACCATCACCATATTCGGCGGTGTCTGCTGGATTCCAAGCGCATTTCTCAAAAAAGAAAGAATAATTATGGTCCTCGTAAACGAGGTCATCATAATCAGAAGAGAGGGCAGAAGCGATATA
>CATJPU010000290.1 GCA_949742505.1 uncultured Lachnospiraceae bacterium
AAGAATCTTCAGGGTCGTTGTCTATTGTTCAGTTATCAAGGTTCTTTTTTGCTGTTTGCTTGTTGTTATCAGCGACAGCTATATTAGAATACCATCAGTATTTCCATTTGTCAACAGTTTTTTCCATTTTTTTTATTTTTTTGCATTTTTATATATTATGAAGAAAAATATTACTCAAATTTGATATTAATATTTTTCATAAAATATGTATTCATCTACAATTCCTTCGTTTTACAAGTCTCAAAATCATTCAAATATCCTTAATGCTTCTAAAAAAATTTAGATATTTTTTCATATGGCCCCTTGAAGATAACCATATAATTGCTTTAAATTTGAAAAATTTCCAATTATAGACATCGTTTTCAACTTAGCACAGACAACAAATATTCTATAGAGTCCACATGTTACTATTTAGACATTAATCAGTAATGTCTATGCTATCATAATTTACAAACCCGAGCATACTTTGTGTAATCTGTAACTCTATGCTTCTATATATTAATAGAAACTTTATCCTCCGAAGCATTCCCTGACACTTTTCCATATATTATACTAGAGCGTGTCCCCAAATTGGGACGGCATCTTGCAGAAAGGATTATACACTTCATGAATTTTTATCAAATTAAACTTATAGAAAAAAGAAATGAAGCTCTAAAGGCGGTAATTCCAATTATTGGAATCGTCCTCCTACTCAGCTTCACCATTGCTCCGGTTCCGCCTGGCATCTTGCTTCTTTTCTTATTTGCCGCCCTGCTGCTTATCATCGGTATGATGTTTTTTACATTGGGAGCCGAACTTTCTATGGTTCCTATGGGCGAACGGGCGGGCACGAAGATGGCGAAGTCAATGCGGCTGGAGGTTGTTCTGTTCCTTTGCTTTTTGCTGGGCTTCATCATTACAATATCAGAACCGGATTTGCAGGTACTTGCAGAGCAGGTGCCCTCCATCCCTAACCGAATTTTAATCATAGCAGTCGCTTCCGGCGTTGGTTTCTTCCTAATTACAGCGATGCTCCGTATGTTGTTTTCCATTCGGCTTTCGGCGCTTCTGATTCTGTTTTACGGAATTGTATTTATACTGACACTTTTTGTTCCAAAGGATTTTCTGGCGGTAGCTTTCGATTCTGGCGGCGTAACCACCTGACCCATGACAGTTCCCTTCATCATGTCCCTTGGCGTCGGTTTTGCCGCTGTGCGAAGTGATAAAAATGCAGAAGAAGACAGCTTCGGTCTCGTGGCCTTATGCTCCATCGGCCCGATTCTTGCCGTACTTCTGCTAGGACTTCTGTATCATCCCAAAGAAACCGGTTATATCCCTGCCGCGCTTCCGGATGTTCAGGATTCTGTAGCATTATGGCGCTTCTTCGTAGATAGTTTTCCAGAATATATGAAAGAAATTGCCGTTTCACTGCTTCCAATCGTAGTTTTCTTCGGTATCTTTCAGATGGTGTCCCTCCGGCTGTCCAGAAAAACACTGTTAAAGATACTAATTGGTCTTGTCTATACATACGTGGGCCTCGTACTCTTTCTTACCGGCGTAAATGTTGGATTTATGCCTGCCGGGAATTATCTGGGTGAAATCATAGCCTCCCTGCCTTTCCGGTTTATTTTAATTCCGATTGGAATGGTGATTGGTTTCTTTATTGTCAAAGCAGAGCCGGCTGTTTACGTATTAATGGAACAGGTTGAAGAAATTACCTCCGGAGCCATTTCCGGTAAATCCATGGGACTGAGCCTCTCTTTAGGCGTGGCGGTCTCCGTAGGTATTGCTATGCTCCGGGTACTTACCGGAATCCCCATTTTCTGGTTTATTATACCCGGTTATTTTATCGCACTGCTCCTGTCCTTCTTTGTACCAAAAATATTTACGGCCATAGCTTTTGACTCCGGCGGCGTTGACTCCGGCCCTATGACTGCTACCTTCCTGCTTCCATTTGCCATGGGCGCCTGCCAGGCAGTGGAAGGCAATATTGTACAGGACGCATTTGGCGTTGTCGCTATGGTTGCTATGACGCCTCTCATTGCCATTCAGCTCCTGGGGACCGTCTATCAGGTTAAGTCAAGACACAGCGAAGTTTACCTGAGCACATCTCCTTCTTATTTGGATATGTGGGGCGAAGATGACATTATTGAATTATAGTACAAAATGAAAGGAATTTAATATGAATGAAATCTATATGATGGTGATGATTACCAACCGGGGAATCCGGGAAAAGATGCTCTCTTTTCTAAAAGAATACCAGATTTATGTTACATTTATGACGCTGGATTCCGGAACCGCGAACAGCGCGATTCTAGATTATCTGGGTATGGAAGCCACCGAAAAGGCTCTTTATTTTGCTATCGTCACATGGGATATCTGGAAAATCTTTCAGAAGGCTCTTTACAATAAAATGAAAATTGACATTGCCGGACGGGGCATCGCCTTTCTTATCCCTTTAAGCAGCGTAGGCGGTAAAAAAACGCTACAATATCTTACTGCGGAACAAGAAATTATCATTAAGGAGGAAAGTACTTTGAAGAATACCGATTTTGAATTATTGGTTACCATTGCAAACAGCAGACACATCGAGACTATTATGAACGCCGCCAGGAGCGCGCAGGCGCCCGGCGGAACTGTCGTCCATGCCAAAGGGACCGGCAAAGAGCAGGCGAAAAAAAGGTCGCGCTTTTCATACGGATGAATAATGATTTACCAAGGAAACCTAGAGCGTGTCCCCAAATTGCTTTTTGCAAGATGCCGTCCCAATTTGCATCAGATTTTATGCTGGATTTGGGAGGTGTAGCGGGCTGCATTGACCAAATTCAGCGTAAAATCTGGTGTGAAGCAGGGCGATAGATGGGACTGTCCCAAAGTTGTGTAAAGGGGCTGTCGGTTAATACCAATTTTTAGTCTCTGACAGTTGAAAATGAGACGATCCCACAGAATCGAGCTTTTTTAAGGC
>CATJPU010000291.1 GCA_949742505.1 uncultured Lachnospiraceae bacterium
AAAAAAGAAAAATCCCTCTGCCAATTGGAACTGGACACAAGGATTTTCCTTTTTATTGGAATTTAGTGAAAAGGCCTGCTGCCTGATACCCGTATGAAGTAAGAGGTTTTGCCTAATCGCATATGTGCTATCGGGAAAACACGCTCTAGTGAAACATATGGCTAATTAAGCTGAGGTGCACTAGCGCTTAACATAAACGGGAGCTCTTCCGACTCCTGGTTCAGGTGAAGTATGGCCGTCATTGGGCACATCCTCCAATTCCCGGTTACTGAGATTACCAACTTCCATTGCATCGGCAAAATTGATGGGGTGGTTGCGCATATGCACCTTCAGTAATTCAAAGAGCCGCAGCGTAGGACGTTTAGCTTCCAGTACGCCTGACACATCAACATATTTACAGCCGGTTTGCGCGGCCAGAGTTTTCAGTTTCTGGTTAATCTCAAATGCGGTCTGGCAGTCTGAGACAATCGGTACGATATATATGGATGCCTGTGTCTTGGTGTGTATCATATAGAGCAGCCATTCATATTTGGCGATAAAATTATCAATATCTACATGCTCATCCAGTATATCAATATCTCCCATATTTACAAAAATCTTGCGTGGATTTAAGTCATATAAGCATACCTTTAAGTAGCTTTCAATATGGTCAATGCGTACGTTCTTAACGCTTCGGTTATAGATTGGTTCAGTAATGCGGAAGGCCTGCACCAGTTCTCCTACTGGCAGGGATGCAAAGGTGTTGGAGCCAAATAATACAACACCACCGGCTTCTGTAATGCTGTTTAATTCACGATAGGTTTCCATTTCGTCGTCTCCTTGATTCTGAATTGAAGGTTTTAAGGGTGCGGATGTATGGGCAGATTTCGTAAAAGTGTCTGCGGCCGCAGGTTCTCTGGCAGTTTTTCTGGAGGTTCCGGATAATTGTCTGCTCAGTTCGGCATTTGCAGTCTTTGCCTGTCTGTCGTAGCGGCGGTTGATGAAGAATACAATTACATTCGCGGATACAATAATCAGATTCAGCAAATATACTGCCAGTACATAATTAAATCTGTGGGTATAGATTTTTGCAGTAATTCCAGCAATATATCCTGTAATAATCAGGAGTATAAACTGGAGACTCATGTTTTTCGCTGATTTGGCTTTGATGTTCTTGGCGAGATTCATAGGCCAGGATAGTCCAAAGCAAATCAGCATTGTTGATTCAAGTAGTTCAGCCATTTTATTTTCCTCACTTTCTTTCTGATAACTTAGATAACTTTTTGTTCCTCACATAGTGTAGCATTGACTTACGATTACGTCTAATATATAATATTTATCATATTCATAATATACATATTATGAATATGGAGCGTGAAACGACAATTCATGTTTTGAGAAACAGAGAGGAACAGAGTTATGGAATTGATGCAGATACGGTATTTTCTGGAGACGGCAAGGACAAAGCATATGACGAACAGCGCTAAAAATCTGCATATTACGCAGCCTGCCCTGACGCAGGCAATCCGAAGGCTGGAGAATGACTTAGGAGTTCCTCTGTTTGCTGCAAAGGGGCGGAATATTGTACTGACGGAGTATGGGAAATATTTACAGAATAAACTGGATCCTCTGATGCAGCAGCTGGATGATATTCCGGAGCAGCTTAAGATGATGGTTGCATTAGAAGGAGAGACCATACATATGAATGTGCTGGCGGCGTCCAGTCTTGTGATGGAAGCGATTATTGAGTATAAGAAGGAGCATGAAGATATTAATTTTCAGCTGCATCAGAACAGTGAGAGCGAGTTGTATGATATTGCTGTTACCACGAAATTATTCTATCAGGGCGGCGATGCGAAGAATAGTTTTGCCTGTGGAGAAGAGATTTATCTTGCGGTGCCGGAAAATGGGAAATACCGGGGCAGGACTTCGATTGGTCTGGTGGAAGCGGCGGAGGATGAATTTATCAGCCTGCTTGGTTCCAGAGAGTTCCGTTATATCTGCGACAGATTCTGCCAGCATGCAGGATTTACGCCTAAGATCATTTTCGAGAGCGATAATCCTTCTGCTGTTAAAAATATGATTGCCGCGAATTTAGGGATTGGCTTTTGGCCGGAATTTACCTGGGGCAGTGCGGAAAATGAGAATGTAAGGCTTTTGAAAATAGAGGAACCCATATGCCAGAGAGATATCATTATTAATTATAACCGCAATAAGACGGATAATCATAATGTAGTAGAATTTTATGAATTTCTAATCAGTTTTTTTCAGGAAAGAAAACGGCTTCATCATGGCGACGGATACTGACGGCATTGATGTACGCTCGCCATTCTTATATCGAAGGTAAAAACGGTCAGGAGGCAACCGCTTCCCGGCCGTTTTCTATCATGGTGCGCTGTTTGTTTTTGTGTGAACGGTGTTGTATATGCGCCGCTTTGCAAGTTAGCATTATGCCTCGATATATTTCTTCATAGCCGCAAAGGATTCTGCGCTGATTACATGTTCAATCCGGCAGGCATCTTCGGTAGCTACTTTTGGATCCACACCCAGTCTGGTCAGCCATTCGGAGATGCTCTGGTGGCGTTCATAAATGCGTTCGGCAATCTCTCTGCCGGATTCGGTGAGAGTAATAAAACCTTCCGGAGATACAACGATATGTTCGTTTTGGCGGAGCTTCTTCATGGCAACGCTGACGCTTGATTTCTTAAAATCTAATTCAGCGGCTATGTCAACAGACCGTACAACCGGCCGCTTCTGACTTAATATTAATATAGTTTCAAGATAATTCTCTGAAGATTCGTTATTTGTCATTTATGTTACCTCTCATTTTCTGAACTTGTATAATTTGTCCGGGGTTTCTGCAATGATTCTATATATTAAATATATCACACTTATACAGGAAGGGCAAGCATCCTGCAAGCTTAGGGCGGCGTAAATTTACTGTAGGAATTATAGTGGCAGAAACTGCCAGATGTGTATCAGATATATCAGTTCAACGTCTTTTTATACTATACTTCCTTTGCT
>CATJPU010000292.1 GCA_949742505.1 uncultured Lachnospiraceae bacterium
TCGGAAGGCAAAGCAGCGGCGAGAGTGTCCTTCCTTATACAAAGCATTCTGGGGCGTTTTTAGCGGAAGCGAAATCCACTGCTTACGGAGACTTAGGCATGAAGGCTTTCCTGAATGCCTTAGTCGGAGTTAGCAGTTAGTTCGCTGAAGCGTTGCCCAGCTTTGTATAAGGAAGGACACTCTCGCCGCTGCTTTGCCTTCCGAATGGGAAACTCCCTTTTTATACGATAAACGGCCGTTTTCTACTTCCGGCTGTGCCGTCCGTTGTACTTCTCTTCACAGTATTTACAGCGGTAAATCTCCTTTTCTTCATCCGTCAGAATAAAGACATGCTCCAATCCCTGTTCAATCGAGGTGATACAGCGCGGGTTCCTGCAGTGAATGACATTCCGTATCTGTTTCGGAAGATGCAGGGCCTTTTTCTCGACAATCTTCTGATCTTTAATGATATTGATTGTGATGTTATGGTCAAGGAATGCCAGTACGTCTAAGTCCATAAAATCAATGGGGCATTCGATTTTCATAATATCCTTCTTGCCCATCTTATTACTCTTTGCGTTCTTGATAATCGCAACACAGCAGTCCAGCTTGTCTAAGTTCAGATATTTATAGATATCCATACTTTTGCCGGCTTGAATATGGTCCAGTACAAATCCCTCGGAAATACTTCCGACTCTCAAGGTGTTCTCTACCATCGTTATTTCCTCCTCCTATACTTCGATTTCCAAAAGTGTCAGAATCAGAGCCATACGGACATAAACGCCGTACTGTACCTGTTTAAAGTAGGCGGCTCTTGGGTCTTTGTCTACTTCCACCGCAATCTCATTTACTCTTGGAAGGGGATGGAGCACTAGCATATCCGGTCCTGCAAGTTCCATCTTCCTGGCGTCCAGAATATAGAAATCCTTCATGCGGACATAATCTTCCTCGTTGAAGAATCGTTCCTTCTGTACTCTGGTCATATAGAGAAGGTCGAGCTTCGGGAGAGCGTCTTCTAAGCGGACAACTTCCTCGTAGGGAATCTGGTTATTATCCAGTACGTCGTGGCGGATGTAACCGGGGAGCCGGAGTTCTTCCGGAGAAATCAGTACGAACTCGATTCCCGGATAACGGACCAGTGCGTTAATCAGAGAATGTACGGTACGTCCGAACTTCAAGTCTCCGCAGAGTCCGATTTTCATATGGTCTAACCTACCCTTCAGAGAACGGATGGTTAATAAGTCTGTAAGTGTCTGGGTGGGGTGCTGGTGTCCGCCGTCTCCGGCGTTGATAACCGGAATGGAAGAATGTTCTTTGGCAACCAGTGCGGAGCCTTCTTTGGGATGGCGCATGGCGCAGATATCAGCGTAGCAGCTAATCATGCGAATCGTGTCTGCAACGCTCTCGCCTTTGGTTGCGGAACTGGATTCGGCAGAAGAAAATCCAAGAATACTGCCGCCTAAGTTCAACATAGCGGCTTCGTGGCTTAAGCGGGTTCTGGTGCTGGGCTCGCAGAAGAGAGACGCAAGCTTTTTGCCGTCGCAGGCGTGGGCGTACTTCTTAGGATTCGCTTCAATGTCGCCTGCCAAGTCTAACAACTGCTCTAATTCTTCCACTGTAAAATCCAGCGGACTCATCAAATGTCTCATAACAACCTCCTTCTGGCAATGAGAAAATAGCATAAAAAAAGAAGTTTTTAAGAAAGGTATCGTCACTTAAGTTCTTAAAATCAGTTCCCTCCTGAAAAACTTCTGCATGGTTTATTTGGTTACTTCCCTACTATCATATAATAAAAGAGAAAGATTTTCAATGGTAAGATTTTTACCAGTCATGAAATTCTTTGATAAAGGCTTTGTCGACAGGCCGCAGCTTATGCAGACGGCTGGTGGCGAGAATGATTTCCCAATACCAGTTGGCGCTTACGTCGCGGACAAGCTTAATCCCGTCAATCAGAGAAGCGTTAGCAGGATTTCCCACGTAGAATCCGATTCCTCTGTTCTCTTTTACCATTTGATACAGGATATTCATGTCGTCTACTTCCGCGTAAAGAACCGGCTCGAATCCTACTTCTCTGCAATAATTCTTTAAGGTATCGTGACCTTTATTTCTGGCGCCGAATCCGATAAATTTCTCGTTGCGCATATCATCAATGGATAATTCGCTTTTTTCGGAGAGGGGATTCTGGGTGCTAATCATATAATGGGTATTTTCCCGATGGATTTTGTGGAGAGTAAAAAGCTCGGAAGAAATCGGAGCAATGCAGAATCCGATGTCTGCGTCTCCATTTAACAGGGCTTTTTCTACGCCAAGGTCGTCGGTCTGGGTAATCAGTAGCTGCGCGTTGTCAAAGTGGTTGTAAAAGTTCTGGAGCTGGCTGCCGATTAATTCCCATGTCATGCCCCGGGGAATTGCAATCTTCAATTTTTCATTATCTTTTGCGATGAAGGAATGCATATTGTCAGTCAGAGTCTGGTATTCGTCGCAGAGCTTCTTCGCCATTGGGTAAAGGTAAGAGCCATATTCCGTCAGGCGGAGTTTCGAGCGTTCCCGCACAAAGAGCGGTACTCCGAGAGAGGATTCCATCTGTTTGATAATCTTACTGATTCCCTGCTGGGAGAAGTGGAGTTCCTGTCCTGCTTTTGTGAAATTCATATATTTACAGACGGTTAGGAAGCATTTTAAGTCTTGTATATCCATGATGTTATTCTCCTTTTTGCTGTTTATGTTCTTGTGTTAAAGTTACTGGATATCGGGCCTGACCGGAGCGCTTAAGTACCCGAAGAAGGGCATTTTAGAGACGTTTTTAATGAAAGGGAAATCAGCGTTTACATAGTCTTAGGAGCGAAGGCATTCCTGAGATTCTTAGACTATGTTAGCGCTGAGTTCTCTGGAATGTTGTCTCGCCCTGCTTCGGGTACTTAAGCGCTCCGGTCAGGCCCGATATCCGGTAAATAGTCCTCTCACAACGTCTGGTTGTGAAGGGACAATGGTCTGTTCGTGTCATTTTCTTAACAATCTTGGTAGAATTTTATCATAGAAGATAGGAAAAGGGAAGGAGAATTGTGTATGTATAACATGAAATATCCGAATCTGTTCGCGCCGTTAAAGTTGGGCAACGTTGTGCTTCGCAACCGAATTATCAGCGCGCCGCAAGGATTCCTTCATCTGGATGCAGAGAGTCTTCCGACGCAGGCGGCAGCGGCATTCTATGAGGAAAAGGCCAGAGGAGGAGCGGCAGTCGTAACCATTGGAGAGGGGTATGTGGATTCCGTTCATGGCATTGATATCCCGAAGGGGATTCATCTGGATACGGACGACTGTATCGGAGGGATTGCGCTTCTGGCGGACGCCATTACGAAGCATGGGGCGATTGCGTCCATGGAACTTCAGCACGCCGGAATGTACGCTTCCGAGTCCTATGTAAATGGAAATGCAATCTATGCGCCGGTGGAGCGTATGGGAGAAGGGACCAAGGCGGGTGCAAGGCTCCATGGGGTATTGATTCCTGAGATGCCGGAAGAGGTAATCTTAGAGACGATTGAGAAGTTTGCAGAAGCGGCGCTTCGGTGTAAACAGGCGGGATTCGGCATGGTGCTGGTTCATGGAGGGCATGGATGGCTTCTGAATCAGATGATGTCGCCGGTAATTAATACCCGCGGGGACCAATGGGGCGGCAGTCTGGAGAACCGGATGCGGATGCCGGTTGCGGTCTGCGACAGAATTAAGGAGGTCTGCGGGAAGGATTTTCTGATAGATTTCCGGTTCAGCGCGGCGGATGTGTGCAATCCAGGCGGTTATACGCCGGAGGACGGAGTTGCGATGGCAGAGATGATAGACGGACATGTGGATTTGATTCACTGCTCGGTGGGAAATCATGAGGTAGAGGAATCCTTTGTGGTAGTTCATCCCTCCATGTTTCTGGAAGACGGGTGCAATTTAAAATATGCCGCCGAGGTGAAGAAGCACGTAAAAACACCTGTTGTGGCAGTAGGCGCATTTTCGGATGTACAGCTTATGGAAGATACGCTGGCGGCGGGACATGTTGACGCGATTGCAATGGCAAGAGGGCTGATTGCAGATCCGGATTTCCCGATGAAAGCGCGTATGGGAAAAGAAGAGGAGATTAACAGGTGTCTAAGATGTTACCAGTGCTTTTCGGGGCTCTTGGATACCAGACAGTTTTGTTGTGCAATCAATCCGGTAATTGGACGGGAGTTAGAGAATAAATTTGATACGACAAGTTATGAGAAGAAAAAAGTTCTGGTAGCCGGCGGGGGAATCGGAGGAATGGCAGCGGCGTTAGAAGCGGCGAAAAGAGGGCATCAGGTGGTGCTTGCCGAGAAGTCCGGCCGGTTAGGAGGAGCGCTTCTGTGTGAAGAGATGGTTTCTTTTAAGAAGAATCTGGAGCGTTACCTGTCCCTGCAGGCAAAGCGTGTGATGGAGCATGAATTAATTGAGGTTCACTTAAATACGCCTGCAACTAGGGAATTTGCGGAGAGAACAGAGCCGGATGCAATTATAGCGGCCCTTGGCGCCCGTCCGGTTGTTCCGGTATTTATCCCCGGATATGACAAGGCAAATGTTGTGGGCGCTGAGGAAGTATATTACGACTTGCAAAAGGCAGGAAACCGGGTTGTGATTCTTGGAGGCGGACTAGTGGGCTGTGAATTAGGGATTCATCTTGCGATTCATGGCAGAGAGGTTACGGTGCTTGAGATGGCCGAAAGGCCAAATTTTGCCGGGAATATGCTCCATGGCGAAGCAGTTATGGCGCAGATTGCGCTTCATGGAATCCGGCTTCTGACCAGTACGAAGGCGGTGGAGATTACAGACGAGGGCGTAGTGGCGAATGGGCCGGAGGGAGAACTTCAAATAGGAGCAGATACCGTAATTTACGCGGTAGGACAGAAATCTCTTACAGAGGAAGTGAATGCGCTTCGATTCTGCGCGCCGGAATTTTACACTGTCGGAGACTGCAATCTTCCCGCAAATATCGCGAAAGCGACGAAAGAAGGGTATTATGCGGCGCGGGATATCGGGCGTATCTAAAGGAAATATGGTAATGAAAGACCAACTATTAAAAGTCAAGTGGATAATTGAAAAAATCGAAAAGAAATTTTGCAGAAAAAAGAGCATGACAATAAGGCCTGCTGTCAGGCAA
>CATJPU010000293.1 GCA_949742505.1 uncultured Lachnospiraceae bacterium
AGTCGCAAAACCGGCTGTTTCATACGGTGGAAAATATAAAATTATCGATTTTCCGATTAGTAACTGCGCAAATAGTGGTATTGATGTAGTTGGTGTCCTGACTCAGTATGAGTCTGTTATTTTGAACAGCTATGTAGCTGCCGGAAGGCGCTGGGGCCTTGATGCAAAAGACAGCGGGGTATACGTACTTCCGCCTCGTGAGAAAGCGGATGCGAATCTTGACGTTTACAGAGGCACTGCAGACGCAATTTCTCAGAATATTGATTTTATTGATACTTTTAATCCGGAGTACCTTCTTGTTCTCTCCGGCGACCACATCTACAAGATGAATTATGACAAGATGCTGGAATTCCACAAGGAGAACAACGCAGACGCTACCATCGCCGTTATTGAAGTTCCGATGAAGGAAGCGAGCCGTTTTGGTATTATGAACACCAACGAAGAAGGACAGATTGTAGAGTTTGAGGAGAAGCCTCCGCAGCCGAAGAGCAATCTGGCTTCCATGGGTATTTATATCTTCACATGGAAGCTGCTCCGCAAGATGCTGATTGCTGATATGAAAGATTCCGAATCCAACCATGATTTCGGCAAAGATATTATTCCGGCGCTTCTAAATGACAGCCGCAAGCTGATGGCTTATAAGTTCAAGGGATACTGGAAAGACGTAGGAACCATCGACTCTCTCTGGGAAGCGAATATGGATCTTCTCGACAAGAACAGCGCTCTTGACCTGGGCGATTCTTCCTGGAAGATTTACACCGAAGATACGAATGCACTTCCTCAGTACATTGGTACGGAAGCAGAAATCAGCCGGGCATTTATCACACAGGGCTGTGTAATCGACGGACAGGTGAAGAATTCTGTTCTGTTCACCGGAGCTAAGGTTGCCGCTGGCGCGAAGGTCATTGACTCTGTCCTGATGCCGGGCGCTGTGGTAGAAGAGGGCGCTACCGTTGTACGGGCGCTGGTTGCAGACGGAATCAGGATTGGCGCGGGCGCTAAAGTTGGCGATGCTAACAGCGAGAATATTGTATTAGTTGCAAAGCGTGTAAAGGGGGAGGAGTAGTATGAGCAAAGCACTTGGTATTATTAATTTCGCCGGGAATCATATTAACGTTCGCGGTCTTCAGTTTTACCGTCCGGTTGGAGCTATTTCCTTCCTTGGAAGATATCGTGTCATTGATTTTCCGATTTCAAATTTCAGCAACAGTGGTATTGAGAATATTCATGTATATGTGCGCAGAAAGCCAAGGTCTCTGGCAGAACATCTTGGAACCGGACGCCATTACAATATCAATTCCAAGCGTGGAAGACTGCACCTTCTCTTTGCAGAAGAGGGTATGGAGAGCCTTTACAGCAATGACATTTCCGCTTACATAGACAATATAGAGGTTATCGAAAGTTCCTCAAGCGAATACGTTATTATCGCGCCGAGCTGCATGGTATTTAAGCAGGATTTTAACGCGCTTTTGAATCAGCACATTGAATCCGGTGCAGACATTACTCTTCTTTATCACTCAACAGAAGAGGCCAGAGAGAAGTTCCTTACCTGCCAGACTTTGGAACTGAATAAGCAAAAAGGCGTTATCGGTATTTCTCCGAACCGCGGTAACAAAAAGAGCCGTTACATTTTTATGGATACCTATGTAATGAAGAGAGATTTGTTCATCGACCTAATTAAGAACACTCACAAATCTTCGTCTCTGTACACACTGACTGATTCCGTTAATCTTGCATGTCAGGAAATGGATGTAAGAGCTGTGGCACATCGCGGCTTCTTTGCTTCTATTACGGATTTCAAAGGCTACTATGACGCGAACCTGGATTTAATTGATTATAAGACGGCTGCCTCTCTCTTTGATGACGAATGGCCGATCTACACCAGAACCAACGATTCCTGCCCGACCCAGTATTTCGAGGGCGCCAGCGTAAAGGGTTCCATCGTATCCAACGGATGTCTAATCGAAGGTACCATTGAAAATTCTGTTCTTGGACGAGGCTGCGTTATAAAGAAAGGCGCTGTGATTAAGAACTGTGTGATTCTTCCGGATGTTATTGTAGGCGAAGATACTGTTCTTGAGAATATTGTTGTTGACAAGCATGTGCGAATTACGAAAGTAAAAGAAGTAAAAGGAACTCCCGAGAATCCCGGATATGTAAAACGCGGTGATGCTCTGTAGATTCAATCTACGTAATCGTATGAACGCGGTAAGCTGCTGTTTGGGCAGAGGTTTTCTCTCTGGAAACAGCAGCTTATTTCTATCTTGCAGAAGACTCTTTGCAATTGTAATTTGCTAAAAAGGGGGGGGGAGCTTGTTATGGCAGCAATTATGGATTACTTATTATGGCGCGGCGATTTAACATTCACACAATCACCTTTTAACGAAATTGACAACCTGATTCTTTCCTGCCTGTCCTATACGGAGTTAGACGGCATTGTCCCGGAGCGTCAGGGTTCTGTAACTATTGCAGAGGCATCTGCGATAGTTTACGGCGGACATTCTGAGGAAGAAATGAATAATTTCCGTCCCTTTCTCCGTTCCGCCCCGCTTCTTCTGAAAGCCATGGCGAAAACCAAACGTTTCGGCAAAGCGGAGCTTATGCATTATGTGAACAAAATCAGTACAGAGAGAGAATTACAGTTTTCCGCTATGGAAATCTTGCTTGGCGACGGAACTTCCTATATTGCATTCCGTGGAACCGACGACACATTTATCGGATGGAGGGAAGATTTCAATATGAGTATCGGAGACGTCCCTTCGGAACATATGGCCGCAGAATACCTGTCTCAGACAGGCAGCTTTAACCGGCACATGCTCCGGGTAGGAGGGCACTCCAAAGGCGGGCATCTGGCCGTTTATGCCTCCGCCAAATGCAGCGCCGACGTACAGCGCCGTATTCTAAATATATACAATAACGATGGTCCGGGATTTTTTCATAATTTATCTGAGGACGATGATTTTAAGAAGATACAGCCGAGAATCCGGCGGTTTATACCAGAATTTTCTGTCGTTGGAATGCTCATGTACCACAACAAAGCTCCGGTTATTGTGCAGAGCGCCGGTAATGGCATATACCAGCACAATGCCTTCAACTGGCAGTTAGAGGGGACTCGTTTCCTAAGGAGTTCCTCCCTTGCTCCTGCCGCAGAACGTTTCAGCGAATCCATGAAAACCTGGCTGGAACACATGAGCCTTTCTGAGCGTCAGGTCTTCATTGATGATTTGTTCTCTGTTCTGGATGCTTCCGGAGCCGCAACCATATCCGAATTCCAGATGCAGGCTATCCGTAATATGCCTGCCATGATTAAGCAGTTAAATGCTCTTCATCCCGAGACAAAAGAAAAAATTGATTTATTATTTAAGCTTCTCATCAGTCAGAGAGCGCCTGGCAGACTAACTGATCATTAAAACCGGCGGCGGAGCGCTTCCTGCGCTTCGGCCGCCGGTTCATCTTTTTATGCAAGTTCGCTTCCCGTCAGAAGACGATATGCCTGGAGATACTTCTCGATGGTCTTATCAACGATCTCCTGAGGGAGCGTCCAGTCATGATCTTTATTCGCTTTCAGCCAGTCTCTGGCAAACTGCTTGTCAAAAGACGGCTGGCTGTGTCCTGGCTCATACCCTTCGGCCGGCCAGAAGCGGGAGCTGTCGGGCGTCAGCATCTCATCGCCGATTACTATATTCCCTTTTTCATCCAGGCCAAACTCAAACTTGGTATCTGCAATAATAATTCCCCGGCCCAGCGCATACTCTGCACACTTTTTATACAGCATCAGAGAGTAATCCCGAAGCTTAGATGCATATTCCTCTCCCTTTCCCGGGAAACGTTTCTCCAGATATGCTACACTTTCTTCATAAGAAATATTCTCATCATGGTCGCCGATTTCTGCTTTGGTAGACGGTGTATAAATCGGCTCAGGAAGCTGAGCCGATTCCTTTAGCCCTTCCGGAAGCCGGATTCCGCATACCTTCCCTGTCTTCTGATAACTCGCCCAGCCGCTGCCCGTAATATACCCGCGGACAATACACTCTACCGGCAGCATATCAAGCTTTTTGCAAAGCATACTATTCCCGTCAAACCCAGCCTGCCTGAAATATTCCGGCATATCCTTCACTTCCACAGAAATCATATGGTTCGGCAGAATGTCCTCCGTCATATCAAACCAGAATTTGGACATCTGGGTCAGTACGGTCCCCTTCTTTGTCACTTCGTTCTTCAGAATCACATCAAAACAGCTAATGCGGTCTGTTGCTACCATAATCAAACTGTCTCCGTTGTCATAGATCTCTCTTACTTTTCCTTCCTTTATCGGTTTCAATTCCTGCACACTCATCTCTTCGCACCTCAGTATTATTATATAAAGATTCCTACAGTTAGCTTTATTACCGTATCATCTTCCCATATCATTGTCAAGAGACGGAAATCATTCCGAAAAATGACCCTCGCAGTTAAGCTCAGGCCATTTTTCATAATTTATTATTTTATTGTATTAAGGAGCGTTTTGATTAGAGCGTGTTTGAAAATTGCTTTCTGCAAGATGTCATCCCAATTTGAATCAAATTTTACGCTGGATTTGGGAGGTGTAGCGGACTGCATTATCCAAATTCAGCGTAAAATCTGGTGTGAAGTGGGGCGGCATCTTGTAGGAATGAATTTGGAGACACGCTCTAGCTGAGTTTCTCGTACTCAGCCACGATTTTATCCAACAGCGCTTCGTCTGTCAGTCCTGTAATTTCGGCTGCCGCGGCGCGTACGCCCTGCGCGGCAATCTTTTCCTGCAGTTCAGCACTCTGCTTATCCTCTGGATTATTATAATGCAGCGCTGCCCCGACACCAACCAGCAGATGGTCTACCGGAAGTCCATACCCCGCCGCTGTCATAAGAGGCTTAATTAAACGGTCTGTAGGACTCAGCTTACGGAGCGGCTCGCGGCCGACACGGGTCACGTCATCCTGCAGGTATGGATTCTTAAAACGGCTGATAATCTTCTTAATATATGCTGCATGCTTTTCTGCATCAAAGCCGTATTTTTTAATCAGGCCGTCTCCGCTTTCCTTCATTGCAGCAGATACGATTCCATAAATTTCCTCGTCGGCAATTGCTTTATCAATGGTCGGAATACCCCGAAGCGTACCCAGATAAGCCGTAATACAGTGTCCGGTATTCAAGGTAAATAATTTACGCTCAATGTAAGCCATCAGATCGTCTACCAGGGTCATGCCTGTAATCTCTGGGATTTCACCTTTGAAGCCGGATTTCTCTACATCCCACTCATAGTAACGCTCTACTACAACATCGATAAAGTTCTCACTTTTAACCGGAGGTACAATTCTGTCTACCGCACAGTCCGGGAATCCTACATACTCGTCTGCAAATGCCTTGCCCGCATCGCTTAAGTTCTCATACACTGCTTTCTTAAGCTGAGAGGTTCCGCGGATCGCGTTCTCACAGGCAATCATGTTCATCGGCTCTTTCACGCCCATATCCATACGCTTCTCAATCGCCTTTGCAATCGTCGGGGCAATACGCGGCAAGATGACAAGTCCGACCGCCGTCGTTACAATGTCTGCGGCTGCGATTTCATCTACTGCCTCCGGCTTCGTAGAATTAACGCCGCAGATATTCTCTAACTTCTGGTCCTCGCACTCCACGTCCATAATATGAACGGTATAGGTCTTGTCTTCATTAATCTTATCGATCACTGCCTCTACCACGTCCGCAAATACTACCTGATAACCAGACTGGCTAAGCAGAGCTCCGATAAATCCACGTCCGATATTGCCTGCACCAAACTGAACTGCTTTTTTCATGAAAATCCTCTCCTTTTTATTATAACCTTTTTTATTTTTCCTCGGTTTCTTCTGTATCCTATTGTTTATCAGATGATAATCTCATCCTAAATCGGAAGGGAGAACGCTCCCTTCCTACAAACTTACCGCTAATTAACCAAACGTCTTCATAATTGTTTCAACATCCGCATTCTTCTTCAGGTTCTCAAGAAGCTCTTCATCCTCTAAGCTTCCCGCGATATTCGCAAGAATCTCAAGATGCTCATCGCCCACGCCTGCAATACCAATCACAAGGTTTGCTTTCTCATCGCCGAAGTCAACGCCGTCCGGATACTGCATAACAACGATACCCGACTTCTTTACCGTCTCTTTCGCATTCGAGGTTCCATGAGGAATCGCAACGCCCATACCCATGTATGTGGTAACTAATTTCTCACGCTCAACCATTGCGTCAATATAATCTTCATTTACAAATCCAAGTTCGCACAGAAGCTTTCCAGCGGCGCGGATTGCAGTCTCTTTATCTACACTCGGAAGTCCTGTCTTAATCCCTTCCTCAATCAGAACGCCCTTCTTCGCTTCTTTCTTCGGCTCTTCCGCCGCAGGCGTCTCTGCTGCAGGCGCCGGTTCGCCGGAAGCAAGCGCTGCCAGCTCATCATACAGAACGTCAAGGCTTGGGTCTGCCAGGAAGTTATTCAGCGTTACCAGTCTTGCCTGAGGCGCGCTCTTCGCGGCACGATCCTGTAAAATAGTCTGGCATACTACAACATTTGCATCAGATGGAACATTGTCAACCGAAGTATTCGTAACAACAATTCCTAAATTCAGAGATTTAATACGGTTCCGGAACTTGGTAGCTCCCATAGCGGAGGAACCCATACCTGCATCACAGGCGAAAATAATCTTCCGGATATCTGCTGCCTTTACGTCAGCGCCTGTCAGCGCCTGTACCGGAGCGCCGCCCTTTGACTCAGCCTTCATGCTGTCCTTCTTAGCCTGTGCTTCCTCAAGACTCTTAGCTCCTGACATCTTAATAATCGGCGAGGCAACCAGGAAGGATACTCCCGCTGCGATTACTACGCCAAGGAATGTTATAACCATAGACATTCCCTTTGGTGACATGGACATAAATGCGATAATGGAGCCAGGCGAAGAAGGTCCTACCAGTCCTGCATTCATAATACTATAGAATGTAATCGCACAAGCATTACCGATGATCGGCGCAATAATTACAACCGGATTCATCAATACATACGGGAAGTAAATCTCATGAATACCGCCCAGGAAATGGATAATCACTGCTCCCGGTGCAGAGTCCTTCGTTGCCTTATCTTTGCTGAACGCCCAATATGCAAGCAGAACTCCAAGTCCCGGACCCGGATTTGCCTCCAGCATGTACATGATAGACTTTCCAGCCTCCTGTGCCTGCAGCGTAGCAATCGGTGTGAAAATACCATGGTTGATTGCATTGTTCAAAAACAGTACCTTCGCAGGCTCAATGAAAATGGCTGCCAGAGGAAGAAGTCCATGGTTCACCAGTACGTCAACGCCGGATGACAGAACAACCAGGATTCCCGCCATCAGCGGTCCAATCAGGTAGGAGCCGATGATTGCCAGAATCATACCGAAAATACCAACCGAGAAGTTATTAATCAGCATCTCGAAACCTGCAGGCATACGTCCTTCCATTGCCTTGTCAAATTTCTTGATTACAAACCCACCGATCGGTCCCATCAGCATTGCCCCCATCAGCATCGGATACTCCGGCGCTCCCACGATAACGCCCACAACCGCGATACCGCCCATAACGCCCCCGCGGTCGCCGCCTACTAACTTACCTCCCTGATAAGCCACCAGAATTGGCAGAAGGTAATTCAGCATCGGGGTAACAAGCCCAGCCAGCTTATCATTGGGAATCCATCCCTTCTCAATAAAGAAGGCTGTGATAAATCCCCATGCAATGAACGCGCCGATGTTCGGCATAACCATTGCGCTTAAGAATTTTCCAAACTTTTGTAATCCGTTTTTCATGTTACGTCTCCTTTCATTTCCCTTGTCTCTCATAACCTTTGTTATGCTTATGCTTTTATTGTAAAGGACAATTTCCCCATTTTCAAACAAATGATATTGCAACTTTGTCACAAACACTTTGCGCCAAATCACACTTCCATTTGTCAACCTGACGAAAATTTAGTATAATGAACGTATAGGAGCGAGGGCAGAATGAAAAGCAAGGACAGAGCAGACTGCTCGCAGGCTGAACTGTTCTTGTTTTTCATTCTATGTGAGTGCCAACGAACACTGGGAAGGCTTTGACTTCCCAGTGCCCTCGCTTCGCC
>CATJPU010000294.1 GCA_949742505.1 uncultured Lachnospiraceae bacterium
GGAGAAGGATAAGTATACTGTTTTCTTCGGTGGAAATCATGCAAGGATTGATATCAGTACAACCCTGAAAGAAGAGCGGAATCTCCTTCTTGTTAAGGATTCCTATGCAAATTGTATGGTACAGTTTTTGCTGCCTTATTATCAGAATATTATCATGATTGATCCGAGATATTTCTATGAGAGCGTTGATAATATTATGGAGAGTTATGGCATTACAGAAGTATTGTTTCTGTATAATGTGAATACGTTTTTAGGGGATCATTCGATTGCAGACGTGCTGGCGTAGATATACTGCTTAGAAAAGTCTGTCTCTGCTAAATAATTTTCCGCAAGATTGTAAAGAAGTACATAATCTGGTACAGGATATGGGGACGAAACCTCTCAAAGTCATAGTTAAGAAGTAAACTTCCGGCTTGTAAGATTAGGAAGTTTATGTTAATATGGAACTACGAAAACGAAAGAAAAGGCAGGTGGGAATATTGATAACGACAAAGCAGCATCAGGAAGATTTACAGCGCCTGCGTGCCTTACGGCCTATTGACGATGATTTTATGCGCTGCCTGTTCAAAGATAATATCATTCCAGCGTAATGGATGTAGAGAATCTTCATTCCGGGCAGGAGTTTAAAGAGCTGCCGGATACTTATACAATATTCATTATCAAGAAAGATTTTTACGAAAAGGGCGAGCCGGTCTATCTGATTGAGAGGATTAACCTTGCTGCGGGTAACCCTTTTGGAGATGGGGAACATATCCTGTATGTGAATGGAGAATACCGGGGAGAATCTAATCTCGGGAAACTTATGCATGATTTTAACTGTACACAAGCAGCTGATATGCATTTTGAATTGATGGCAGAGCGAACACGATATCTGAAAGAAAATCTATTGATGAAGTAAAAAAATTAAAAGCGGGTCAAACGATATAAGCGGTATGAGTGGGCCGGGAATCCTAAAAATTGGTTCCTGGCTTTATTTTTTACTCTAATTGTAAATTTTCGGTCGAGTAAACACGCTCTAGTAATAATACATTGCCTAAAGGAATGCCGGATGCTATAATCAGAAGAAGAGCTGTTATTTTAATGTGGAAGCGGGAGAGAATAGATGGAAATTAAAATAATGACAGAGAGACATGAATTGTGGGACACAGTAAGAGCATATGCCGCTGAATGCGGATGGAGCTCCGGAAAGATACTTGCAGAGGATATGTGCCGTCACAGATTTACAGATTGGGAGAGAGTGGCGGTTCTGACAGACGGAGAAGAGATTTGCGGCTACTGTACGATTATTAAGGAAGAGGCGATTCCCGATATGCCCTATACTCCTTTTATCGGGACTTTGTTTATTGCAGAAAGCCATAGAGGAAACCGGCTGGGAGAGCGGATGCTTCTCGCTTCCATGGATTATCTGAAATCTGTAGGATTTGACAGGGCTTATCTAATCAGCGATCATGTGAATTTGTACGAGAAATATGGTTTTCGGGTAGTTGATAAGCGGATGGCGCCATGGGGAAGGGAAGAAAAGGTGTATTTAAAAGAAATACAAGATTAATATTTACATATTTATCAGGCGAAAGGAAGGAACTAAGATGAAGATTTTAATCGTTGTGGACATGCAGAATGATTTTATTGACGGAGCCCTTGGTACGAAGGAGGCGTTGGAGATTGTTCCGAAGGTAGCGGAGAGAATCAGACGCTTTGAGGGCAGAGTGATTGCCACCAGAGACACCCACGAAGAGAATTATCTGGATACTCAGGAGGGGAAGAAGCTTCCGGTGAAACACTGTATCCGGGGAACGGACGGATGGGAGATTCGGCCGGAGATACAGGAACTGATTCGGGAACTTCCGATGGATAAGCTGACATTTGGCTGTCTCGATTTGGGAAATACGCTTCAGAAATACGATGAGTGGCAGGAGAAAATTGAAAGTGTTACGCTGATTGGCCTTTGTACGGATATCTGCGTCATATCTAATGCTATGATTGTTAAGGCAGCGCTGCCGGAAGCGACCGTAATTGTGGATGCATCCTGCTGCGCGGGAGTGACGCCGGAGAGTCATAAGCAGGCGTTAGAGGCCATGAAGGTATGTCAGATTGAGGTTGTGGGCGAGTGATTTTCGGTAAGAAGACGGGAGATAGCAGATATGATTAAGAATATTATATTTGACGTAGGGAATGTATTGGTAGCGTATGATCCGGTTGGATACATGGAGAAGAGAGGTTATACCAGTAAGGAGCAGGAGATTATCATGGGGGCGGTATTCCAGAATCCGCTGTGGCTTGTGGCGGACAGAGGGCCGATTGAGACAAAGGATTTGATTGAGGGATTTGTGGCAAATGCGCCGGAGCATGAGGCGCTGATTCGGGACGCCTATGGACATGCAGAGGAAACGGTATGGGAGATGCCCTACACCATGGAATGGGTGAAGGGATTGAAGGAACGGGGATTCCGGCTCTATGTATTATCGAATTACGGGAAGGATTTATTGGAGAGAACGAAGGATAAGATGCCCTTCCTGCCTTATATGGACGGAGTGGTATTCTCTAATGAATGTCATTTGATGAAGCCGGAACGGGAGATTTTTCAATATCTGTGCGATACCTGTTCTATATTGCCCTCAGAGAGCGTATTCTTTGACGATCATTTGGAAAATATTGAGGCTGCTAGAAATTATGGAATCCATGGAATCCACTTTACCGGATATGAGGATGCGAAGGAGAAGCTGGAAAAACTTTTGGAGTTGTATCATGAAGATAATCGAATGGTATATTGTGCTGAGTAATCTGGCTGCCTTTCTGCTGTATGGACTGGATAAAAGAAGGGCAAGGCTGCATCAATGGAGGATTTCAGAGAGGACGCTTCTTGGCCTGGCTTTCATCGGAGGATCTGCAGGGGCGCTGGCTGGGATGTATCTGTTTCGTCATAAGACAAGGAAGACAAAGTTTGTGATTGGAGTACCGGTTATTCTGACAGTTCATCTTGTTCTGATTTATTGTATGATGAGGCGGGGAGTTTACTCCTTTTGATATATGTAATGAATTTTCAAACATGCGTCGGTTGTGGAATGACAACAGGTGAACGGGTGATTTAAACGGAGGAAAGCAAACATGAGAAGAAAAGACAGGGAGATAACGGATAATAGAAAGATATTAGAGATTGTAAATGCGTGCGGCTGCTGCCGGATTGGACTTGTGGATCAGGACGGAGCTTATATTGTGCCTTTGAATTTTGGATTTGAGGAACAGAAGGGAACACTGATTCTGTATTTTCACGGTGCAGGAGAGGGAAAGAAAATTGATTTGATTCGCCGGCAGGAAACAGCATGTTTTGAGATGGATACAAATCATGAGCTCGTCGAGAGAGAGTCGGGGTGCGCGTATTCCTATCTCTTCCAAAGCGTAATGGGAAGAGGAAAGATTGAGCTTCTTCAGGACTACGAAGAGAAGCGTTATGGACTGGAACGAGTGATGGAACACTATTCGGATAGGACTGACTGGGCATTTCCGGAGAAGATGGTGAGCAGTATGGCGGTGATGAAACTTACGGTGACAGAATTAAGCTGTAAGGAGCATAAGTAAGGCAAAATCGAAATTTCGTACTATTGCGTTGATAGTGAAATGACGTATGAGTATCATAAAAGACCAGCGGAGCGTTTCGGGCGCCTTTCGCTGGTCTTAAATTCTATAGTTTTATAATGCTTTATGTACAATCTGCAGTACTTCATACAGAGAATCGACGCCAATCTGTCCCGGTGCGGAAGCCATGGAGCCGGAGCCGAAGGTCAGGCAGGAGCCGAAGGCCTCGCAGGAAAGCCGGCTGATGCTCCCCATGCCTGCCATGGACATGGTGATAATCGGACGGTCTGCATAATCCGTTGCCATCTCTTCCGTAGCTGCCAGAAGAGTAAGAACGTCCTTCTTGCTCTGGGGCATAACGGCAATCTTCGGGATATCCGCTCCCATATCCTGCATCTTGCGGAGACGGTATACGATATCGGACTGAGCCGGTGTTTTGTCAAAATCATGATTGGAGGCGACAACTTTCGTATTTGCTGCATGAATTGCCGTAATCATATCTGTAACGATTTCGTCACCTGTAAAGATTTCTACGTCAATCAAATCTGCCATACCGGTTGCAGCGACATCTTTATTCAGCTTAGCGTAGGCTTCGGTACTCATCTCGTGAACGCCGCCTTCGTTCTTAGTGCGGAAGGTAAATAGAAGAGGCGTATCGCCCAGTGCAGCGCGCACTTCTGCAAGCACATCCTTAACGGTTTCGATATCCTCTACACCTTCAAACCAGTCAACGCGCCACTCCATAATGTCCATATGCATGCCGGTGTACTGTTTGGTGAGAGAGATGATTTCTTCCTTGGTTTTCCCCACGTTAGGGATACAGATTGCAGGGATTCCTGCACCAAGTTCCAGGTTTCTTACCTTTACTGTGTTCATGATAATCCTCCTTAAAATACGTACTTAACTGCAGGCGAATGCCGGAGTGTGACTGGTCACTCCTAAGCATTGCAGCCCGCTATGTTTTTATTTTAACAAAATATTCCTGCGGATACAAATATAAAATACAGTTAAAACCAATAGTCTTCATGCATAGTTGTACTAATGCGCCCCTTATGGATATTCGGCTGTTTTGCAGGTATACCCAAGGGCACACCCTATGGCCGTTCGGCCGTTTTATAGGTATAAGCGGAGATACTTCTGCATATATTTTAACAGCATATACGAAAAGGGGCTGGAAAGAGGATGGATTCTAATCATTTATACAAAGATATACAGGCAAGGACAAACGGTGAAATATACATCGGAGTAGTGGGACCGGTAAGAACCGGAAAATCGACATTTATCAAGCGCTTTATGGAGGTGCTGGTGCTGCCGCATATGGAAGATGAGCCAGGGAAGGCGAGAACCAGGGATGAACTTCCCCAGTCGGCTTCAGGAAAAACCATTATGACTACGGAGCCCAAATTTATCCCAAAGGAAGCGGCGGAGATTCACCTGATGGAAGATGTGCCGGTGAAGGTACGCCTGATTGACTGCGTGGGCTATATGGTGGAGGGCGCCGCAGGGCATGTGGAAGGCGGCGAGGAGCGTCAGGTGAAAACGCCATGGTTCGATTATGAGATTCCATTTACCAAAGCGGCCGGAATCGGAACCAGAAAGGTCATTCACGACCACGCGACAATCGGCATCGTGATTACAACGGACGGAAGCATTGGGGAACTCTCCAGAGGAAGCTACATGGAGGCGGAGGAGAAGACAATTCGGGAACTGCAGAGTATCGGCAAGCCTTTTATTGTACTGGTAAATTCTGTCAGGCCGTTTGGGGAAGAGGCGAAGGAAGTCGTACGGGAAATAGAGGAGAAGTACGGCGTCCGGGTTATGGCCGTCAACTGTGAACAGCTGAAGGAAGAGGATATTCACAGGATTTTGGAAGGAGTGCTTTCTACATTTCCCATATCAGAGATTGAATTTTACATACCAAAATGGGTGGAAATGCTTCCGATTGAACATAAAATCAAACAGGATTTGTTAGAACACATCCGGGAAATTCTGGATGGGGTAGATGAAATGGGAGACGCTTCCGGCAGGATTGCAAAGCCGGAGAGTCCGTTTATCGAAGATTTGCGGGTGGAGCAGATTGGGATGGATACCGGCTGCGTGAAAATCCGTATTGAAGTTGCGCAGAAGTATTATTATG
Organism: uncultured Lachnospiraceae bacterium; assembly: GCA_949742505.1. Taxonomy (GTDB): domain Bacteria; phylum Bacillota; class Clostridia; order Lachnospirales; family Lachnospiraceae; genus Claveliimonas. Next base: position 5,711 of record CATJPU010000294.1, read on the forward strand.
AGATGCTGAGCGAGCTTACGGGGACGGAGATTGCCGGAGAGTATGAATTAATATCCGAGCTGAAGAATTTGTCCCAGCTTAAGACCGAGTATGAAGGCGTGAAAGACGCATTTAGCAGCGTAAGAATGCGGGGATACGGCGTGGTCAGCCCTACGAGGGATGAGATTACGCTGGATGAGCCGACAGTCATTAAGCAGGGCAGCAAATACGGAGTGAAGATTCATTCTACAGCGCCGTCGATTCATTTGATTCGGGCAAATATTGAGACAGAGATTGCGCCGATTGTAGGAAATGAACAGCAGGCGGAAGATTTGATTACGTATATCAAAGAGACGGAAAATCAGGAAGGCGGTATCTGGAAGACCAATATTTTCGGGAAGTCCATTGAGGAGCTTGTGATGGACGGAATGAGGAATAAAATGTCAGTGATTAATGATGAAAGCCAGTCAAAACTGCAGGATACCATGCAGAAAATTGTGAACGACAGCAACGGCGGTCTGGTATGTATCATCATATAGACTTGCAATTACCGTTCAGAATTGTTATGATATAAAAAGGTTCCACCTGTGCGGTTGGGGGGCTGCCTGACGGAAAAGGTTTTGTTATTACAAATGAGCAGATATTGGAGGTACATCATGAGAATTGCAATTATTACAGCAAGTACACCGATTTACAGAGGACATGAGGAAGATAAAAGCGGCAAAGTAATTCAGCATATTGTGGAGGAAGCGGGACATAAGGTGGTATTTATGAAGCCTCTTCCCTGTGACAAGACCGTACTTTCTACTGTGATGCAGAGGATGGCGGACGGACATTTGGTGGATTTGATTCTGAGTACCGGAGGAAGCGGCTGCGCGGCCGGAGACTGTATGCCGGAGGCAACCTTAGAGATTTGCGACAGACCGGTTGTGGGAATCCCGGAGGCTATGCGGGCTTATACTATGCAGCTGACGAAACGGGCGATGCTGAACCGGAGCGCGGCGGGAATCAGGGGAGATGTGCTGATTGTGAATCTTCCGGGTAAGCCCAATGCGGTAAAGCAGTGTCTGGAGTATCTCCTTCCAGAGATTACACATGCGGTTGGTTTAATCCAGCAGGAGCAGGAAGAGTAGGAGTTAAGACGGATGAAAGTTACCTATATACAGCATAGCGGTTTTATGGTTGAATTAGAGGAATGTACGCTGGTGTTTGATTACTATCAGGGATTGCTTCCCTCTGTCAGCAAGGACAAAAGTCTCTATGTATTTTCCAGTCATAATCACCAAGATCATTTTCAGAGCGAAATATTTGACTGGGAAAGGGAATATCCGAACATCAGATACATCCTGTCGGACGATATACAGGCAGAAGCTGCCGGGAACCGAATCTTTGTGGGACCGGAAGCGGAACTTGAGCTTGAGCAAATCAGAATAAAGACGCTTCGCTCTACGGATGAGGGCGTAGCGTTCTTTGTTTCTGTCCGGGAAGGGTCTGACGGGCGGACGAGGCATATTTACCATGCGGGAGATTTGAACTGGTGGCATTGGGAAGAGGAAGGATTGGATTATAACCGGGAGATGGAAAAGAACTTTAAGGAGGCGCTAAAGCCCCTGGAGAATCTTCACATCGATGCGGCGTTTGTCCCTGTGGACCCGAGGCTTGAGGAGGCGTACTTCTGGGGACTCGACTGGTTTATGAGACATACCGATACGGATTTGGTTTACCCGATGCATCTGTGGAGAAGGTACTGGGTGATAGACAAGCTGATGGAGCAGCCGGAGACAGAAATCTATCGGGACAGGATTGTGCGGCTGGGAAAGGAAGACGAATGCAGGTAAAAATCTATACGGACGGTGCAGCGAGAGGGAATCCGGACGGCCCCGGGGGATACGGAACGGTGCTGGAGTATGTGGATACAAAGGGGAAGCTGCACACGAAAGAACTCTCTCAGGGATATGTGAAGACGACCAATAACCGGATGGAGCTGATGGCGGTCATTGCGGGGCTGGAAGCGTTAAACCGTCCCTGCGGCGTAGACTTATATTCAGACTCTCAGTATGTGGTTAATGCGTTTAATCAGCACTGGATTGAGGGATGGGTCAGAAAGGGCTGGAAGCGGGGGAAGAATGAACCGGTGAAAAACGCGGATTTGTGGAAGCGTCTGCTGAAGGCGAAGGAACCTCACCGGGTAACCTTTCACTGGGTAAAGGGACATGCCGGGCATCCCCAGAATGAGAGATGCGATACCCTTGCGACTGCGGCGGCGGATAGCGGGAATCTGATTGCGGATGAAGGAGACGTCTGAATAGACTTGCCATCAGAGACAGTATATGGTAGAATGTGAAAACATGAGAATACAAGTATGACAAGTAATCGCGGCTGCGAATGCCGAAAGGCTGCAGGTGAGGAAAGTCCGGGCTTCACAGGGCAGGA
>CATJPU010000295.1 GCA_949742505.1 uncultured Lachnospiraceae bacterium
GCAAAAGTACGGAGTAAATGAACTGAGAAGGATGTTTCTGGAGTTTTTCGAGAGCAAGGAGCATCTGGCGATGAAGAGTTTTTCACTGGTGCCCCATAATGATAAGAGTCTGCTGCTGATTAATTCCGGTATGGCACCGCTGAAACCATATTTTACCGGTCAGGAGATTCCGCCGAGGAAGCGGGTGACCACCTGTCAGAAGTGCATTCGTACCGGCGATATTGAGAATGTAGGGAAGACTGCGCGTCATGGCACTTTTTTTGAGATGCTCGGTAATTTCTCTTTCGGCGATTATTTTAAGAAGGAGTCCATCGGATGGACATGGGAATTTTTAACGGAGGTTGTGGGTCTTGACGCCGACAGGCTGTATCCTTCGATTTATCTGGATGATGAAGAGGCGTTTGAGATTTGGAATAAGCAGATTGGTATTCCGGCAGAGCGAATCTTCCGGTTTGGGAAAGAGGATAATTTCTGGGAGCATGGTTCTGGTCCCTGCGGTCCCTGTTCTGAGGTATATTATGACAGAGGAGAGAAGTACGGCTGCGGTAAGGAAGGCTGTACGGTGGGCTGTGACTGCGACCGTTATATGGAGATTTGGAATAACGTATTTACCCAGTTTGACAATGACGGACAGGGAAATTATACGGAGTTAGAGCAGAAGAACATTGATACGGGAATGGGGTTAGAGCGTCTGGCATGCGTGGTGCAGGATGTGGAGTCTATGTTTGACATTGATACCTTGTTTGCGCTGAGAGAGCATGTGTGTAAGTTGGCGGACGCTCAGTATGGCAAAGACTATGAGACTGACGTTTCTATCCGTGTAATTACAGACCATATCCGGTCTGTGACGTTTATGATATCGGATGGAATCCTGCCTTCTAACAGTGGCCGGGGTTATGTGTTAAGAAGGCTTTTAAGGAGAGCCTGCCGCCATGGAAGGTTACTTGGAATTGAAGGAGAATTTCTTGTAGAGCTGGCTCAGACTGTGATTGCTGGCTCGAAGGACGGCTATCCGGAGTTGGAGGAGAAGAAGGACTTTATCTTTAAGGTGATTACCAAAGAAGAAGAGCAGTTTAATAAGACGATTGACCAGGGACTTTCTATTCTGGAGGGAATCGAAGCAGAGATGGAGAAAAGGAAAGAGACGGTACTGTCCGGCGAGGAGGCGTTCCGTCTGTATGATACCTATGGATTCCCGGTGGACTTAACCAGAGAGATTCTGGAGGAAAAGGGTCTTAAGATGGACGAGGAAGGCTTTGAGAAGGCGGTGAAGGCCCAGCGGGAGACTGCGAAGGGCACTTTTGGCGAGCATAATTATATGGGCGCGGATGCGACTGTTTACGAATCCATTGACCCGTCGGTTACAACGGAATTTACCGGTTATCATACGCTGACGGCGGAGTCTGAAGTTACGGTGCTTACTACAGAGAATGAAATTGCCGACGCGCTGTCCGACGGAGAGAAGGGAGCCATATTTGTAAAGGAAAGCCCCTTCTATGCTACAAGCGGCGGACAGGAGGCGGATACCGGCGTTATCTGCACCGATGAGTTTGAATTTCAGGTAGAGGATGTGAAGAAACTCTTAGGAGGAAAGTACGCCCATATCGGACATGTGACAAAGGGTATGGTTAAGACGGGAGATTTGGTAACCCTTAAAGTCGACAGCAGGAAGAGGGAGCTGTCGGCGAGGAATCACAGCGCGACGCATCTGTTGCAGAGAGCGCTTCGGGAAGTACTGGGGAATCATGTAGAGCAGGCCGGTTCTTCGGTAAATGAGAGCAGGCTGAGATTTGACTTTACCCATTTTTCCGCTCTGACGGAGGAGGAAATCCGTAAAGTAGAGCGGATTGTCAACGAGAAGATTCAGGAACATCTGCCGGTGAAGGCAGAGAATATGCCCATTGAGGAAGCAAGGAAGACCGGAGCTGCCGCGCTGTTCGGTGAAAAGTACGGCGATATTGTGCGGGTAGTCAGCATGGGAGAGTTCTCGAAGGAATTTTGCGGCGGAACCCATGTGGAGAATACCGGTGTGATTAATGCATTTAAGATTATTTCCGAGACCGGGGTAGCGGCGGGAGTGCGCAGAATTGAAGCGCTGACTTCCCAGGGACTTTTGGATTATTATGAAGAGACAGAGCATAAACTTACAGAGGCTGCGAAGCTTCTGAAGACGACTCCGGATAAACTTGCGGATAAATTAAACAGTCTTATTGCAGAGCAGAAGGCTTTGAAGAGTGAACTGGAAAGTACTAGGAGTAAGATGGCCCAGAACGCAGTGGGCGACGTGATGGAGCAGGTAACAGAAGTGAAAGGCGTGAAGTTCCTTGCAGTGAAGCTGGAGGATGTGGATATGAACAAGCTCAGAGAGCTTGGAGACAGTCTGAAGGAGAAGTTGGGAGAGGGCGTTATCGTGCTTGCATCGAAAGTGGGCGGTAAGGTAAATCTGGTTGCAATGACTACAGAAGGAGCAATGGCAAAGGGCGCTCATGCGGGGAATCTGATTAAGGGCATTGCCGCTTTGGTAGGCGGAGGCGGCGGAGGCCGTCCGAATATGGCCCAGGCAGGAGGAAAGAATCCGGCAGGAATTGAGGACGCCCTGACAAAAGCACGCGAGGTGCTGGAAGGTCAGATTGTATAGAGGCATTATTGCCGTACAGGAGGTAGCCCATGGCGAAAGGACAGGTAAAGAAGCAGGCTCAGCCGGAGGATATGATATTTGCCTTAGATATCGGAACCCGAAGCATCATAGGAATGGTGGGATGCGTAGAAGAAGATAAGGTAAAGATTATTGCTATTGAAAGAGAAGACCATACGGAACGGGCGATGATTGATGGTCAGATTGAGAATATTGATAAGGTAGCCATGCTTGCAAAGCGTGTGAAGAGGCGGTTGGAGAGCAGACTGAGGGTGAAGTTAAATCAGGTCTGCGTGGCGGCTGCAGGACGTGCCCTTAGAACCCAGAGGGCAGATTTTGAGATGGAACTGCCCAGTCGGCAGGTGATTGACGATGAGACAGTCAGTCGGTTGGAAGCCGGTGCAATCAGCAAAGCAGAGAAGGCTTTTGATGAGGAAAATGAGGCGGAGAACGATTCCCGTAATTTCTATCTGGTGGGTTATACGGTGTGTCAGTATTATCTGGACCAGTATCTGATGTCTAGTCTGAAGGACCACCGGGGCAGAAGGATTAAGGCGGATTTGATTGCCACCTTCCTTCCCAGCGAAGTTATTGAGAGTCTTTATACCACTATGCGCAAAGTAGGCTTGGAGATTGCAAGTATTACGCTGGAGCCGATTGCCGCGATTAATGCGGCGATTCCTGAGAGCTTACGGCTTTTAAATCTGGTTATGGTAGATATTGGCGCGGGAACTTCTGATATCGCGGCGTGTACCGGCGGAAGCGTGACCGGATATACGATGGCGACGGTGGCCGGGGACGAGGTTACCGAGCTGATTATGAAGGAATATCTGGTAGATTTTGGAACCGCGGAACAGATGAAGGCGGAGCTTGAGACTAAGAATAAGATTGAATATACAGATATACTGGGATTGGAGCATCAGGTATCCAAAGAAGATATCCTAAAACATATTCAGGGAGCGTCTGAGCTTCTGTGCAGGGAGATTGCAGAGAAAGTTCTGGAGGTAAACGGAAGCGCGCCTTCTGCGTTATTCCTTGCAGGAGGCGGCAGTAAGCTGGCAGGACTGAAAGAAGGGCTGACGGCGGCTCTTGGGATGGATGAAAAACGAGTGGCAATCGCCGGGAATAATTTCCGGGCAAGCGCTTATTCGGATGAGTATGATTTGAACAATCCAGAGTATGCAACCCCCCTTGGAATTGTGGTTTCCTCTGGATTGAATATGATTAACGACAGTTTTCGGGTGACTTTGAACGGAAAGTCGGTGAAATTATTCCGAAGCGGCAGTTTTACGGTATTGAATCTTCTTATGATGAACGGATACAGCTTTCAGGATATGCTGGGGCGTTCCGGCAGGGATTTGGTGATAACGCTGAACGGAAAGCGGAAGGTATTTTACGGAGTTCCTGCGCAGCCGGCCGCGTTGTTTGTTAATCAGAAAGAAGGAAAGCTGTCGCAGGTTATCAATGCGGGAGACAGTATTGATTTTACTCCGGCTGTACACGGTATTTCCGCAAGAGCCTTTTTAGGAGATATTGAAGGCGCGGTCGGATGCGAGGATATTACGCTGAATGGAGAACACTGTTCGCTGGAAACTCTGTTAAAGGGCGGCGATAAGGTTGTGATGAAGCTTGCTAAGGAACAGTCGGGCCAGATGGAACAGACAGCGAAGCCAGAAGAAAAAGAAGCGCCGACAGCAGCAGTAAAGCAGACGGGTATTTATCATGGAGAACTAGTACAGGATACAATAAATTGGAGACAGGAAGAACTGGACTTTGGGGAAAGTGAAGATGCAGTAAAGGTATCCATGCAGGAGGCGGAAGCGAACCTGACGTCAACGTCTGAACCGGAAGAAAATGTGACATCAGCTGCTAAATCAGAATCTGGAGCGAATTTGACGCCAGTTTCTGTAGCAGAGCCGGAAAATAGTCTGGCGTCGGTTCCTGGGGCAGAGCCGGAAAATAATCTGGCGTCGGTCTCAGGAGCAGCATCGGGAAATAGTCTGGCGTCGGTTCCTGGGGCAGAACCGGGAAATAATCTGGCGTCATTCTCTAAAGCAGGAGAAGATAAAGGCGTTGTATCAGTTTTGGGAGAAGAGCAGAATCCAGAGTTGGAGACTGCCGGGAAAGCTGTATTCGGGGAAACCAAAAAGGCGCCGGATACCGACGGATATGGATTGCCGGAAGCAGCTCCGGCGTTGTCCGGAGGAATCCTGTTTCACCTAAACGGAGCTCCGCTTCGTCTTCCTCCAAAAGAGGATAATATTCCTTATTATTTGATGGATATGATTCAGTATTCCGGAATTGATTTGAAGAATCCGAAGGGAAGAATTGAACTGACGGTGAACGGAGAGACTAGGATGTTTCAGCAGGAGCTGAGAGCAGGAGATACTATCTGCATTCAGGAAGAAATAGAGCAGTGAAAGAGAGGAAAGTGTGAATGAAGCAGTTTTTTGGAATGAGCCAGAAAGGGGATTTGAAGGAGGCGGTTCGGGGACTTGGTAAGCCTCAGTTAATCATGCTGTTTTCCAATGGGGAGCAGTTTGAAGCGCATGTAAGCGAGCTGGAAAGACTGTATCCAGGAGTACCCAGTATCGGGTGCATCGGTATGAGTTACGACACCAGAGTGGTTGAAAAGGGAGTAGGCGTTATTGCGTATTACGACGGAGTCAGCGCTGCGGCTAATGTATTGGAAGAGGTATCGGTGATGCCGGTGAAATACATAGAACGCTTGGAAAAGGACGTAAAGCGCGTCAATGGTTCCAAGGAGGATACCATATGTATTGATTTGTGCGCAGGGAACGACGCCTGTGTACTTACTACCATTCATTCTGTTCTAAAGCATAGAAATATTTCCCTGGTAGGGGGAACCGGCGATGCGGGCAGGATATCTGCAAACGGCAGGATTTATGAAGACGCAGTTGCTTATGCACTGATAAAGAATCTCAACGGCAGGGTGAAGGCTTACAAGGAGAATATTTACCAGCAGCTTGAAAATCACCGCTTTATCGCTTCCCAGACGGACAAAGCTAATTATGTAATCGGCGCGTTAAACGGCCAGCCGGCGAAGCAGGTTTATCAGGATATTCTTCATGTAACGGAGCAGGATATTACGACTCAGACGTTTAAGAATCCCTTTGGAAAGTTAAATGGAGACGATGTATGCATTGTGTCTATCAAAGAGGTACAGGGGGACGCCCTCACCTGTTTCAGACAGGTGAATGATTCTGACGTTCTGGTCCTGTTAGAGCTGGGCAATTATAAGGAAACAGTGAGAAATACCATCCGCAGGATACAGCAGGATTTCCCCAGAGTTTCAGCAGTATTTTCGGTAAATTGTCTGTTCCGGTATCTGTTGTTTACACAGAATCAGTATATGCAGGAATATTTAAGCGATATGAGCCTGCTTGGGTCTCATGCGGGTTTTGTAGGGTATGGCGAGCATTACAATAACCGGTTTGTCAATCAGTCCATGACTTGCGTGGTATTTGAGTAAAGGGGGATTCAAGATGTTTTGGAATAAAAATAAACAGGATGTAAGAAAGACGCCTGAAAGTGAAAACAGTCTGTATCCAGTATTGCATGTGATGGACAGTTTGAAGGATTATCATACAGACCTTGTGCAGAAGGAAGTAGAGTCCCTGCAGGAATTGGACAATATCGGAAGTTCTTTTGGCAATATATTAAGGGAAGCCGGAGAATTTCAGGAAAAATTACAGGAATTTGACCAGCATTTTTCCAGTATAGAGCAGGCGTCCGGTGAATTTATTGCTGTCAAAGAAACCATTGACCGGTCGGTTTCTAATGCCCAGAACGGGGTGGAGGAGCTGAAAAACAGTTCTATGCAGGTAGAGACTTATTTCAGCGAGATGGAAAATACCTTTGCAGATCTCCAGCAGGCAGTAGAAAAGATTAAAACTTGTACCAATAAGATTATAACGATTGCCGAGCAGACGAATATTCTTGCATTGAATGCATCCATCGAAGCGGCCAGAGCCGGAGAGCAGGGAAAAGGCTTTGCGGTAGTGGCTGTTGAAGTAAAGAAGCTTGCAGACGAAATCAAGAATTTAACCGGGGAAGTGGATACCGGGATTCATGACGTGGAGCAGGGAACGGAGCAGCTTAGCAGCAGTATTGCTTCTTCCCAGCAGGCATTAGGAAGAAGTCTTGAGAAAGTAAATGAGACCTATGATATGTTTGACGAAATCACCCAGTCTGCGGAAGGCGCTACCACTGTTCATACAGAGATTTCAAGAGTAATCGGAGAATCGGGCACCGCGCTTCAGATACTGTGCGGTTTCTTCGGACAGCTCCGCAACCGCTATCAGGAGGTAGTAAAACATATCAGCCGGGCCGGGAAGCTCGGAACAACAAAGAGTACGATGTTTGAAGATATTGACAATATGTTGTCGCAGATTCCGCCGATTATTAAGGATTACCAAAACAAATAATAATCAGGTCATCGCTTCACCTAAAGCATGTGTAATGGAATTTCAGGATAGGGAAATAGAAAAAGAGCTGTCGCTAAATACAGCATATATACAATATGTGAATAGAAGTTGAATGTTCAAAACAATATATTGTATATCGCGTGTATTCGGCGGAAGCTCTTTTTTGGTGATGAGAAAGAGAATCCGCCGGGATACTATCTGTCAATGATATAACTCATTTCATGCCATTGTTCTCCTCCCCAGGAGGAATTGGCGATACCTTTATCCTGGAACCCCATGTTCCGGTACATTCCGACTTTAGAGTCTAAACAGGTGAGAAGAATCAGCCGTCTATTCTGCTGCCGCTGTCTGAGCAGATAGATGTTCATGAGTTCTTTGGCCAGCCCCAGTCCGCGGTATTCGGGAAGCACATCCAGTCCCAGCAGCATTACAGTATGCCCATCCGGGTTATGAAGGTCTGCGTCTGTGAAAAACTCGTCTCGAAACGTACATTCGTCAGTAGAAAGTCCATTTAGAAATCCAGCTAACTTTCCAGTCTGCTTATGAGCTGCAACCAAAAATAAATCCGGGGCTTTTGCAATACGTTTTAGCATCATGTCTCTGGAACATGCTTCATTGGGCGGGAAGCAGACGCGCTCAATTTCAGCCGCCTGTTCGGCTTCATCCGGCAGAATGTTCCGAAATTCAAATTGCTCGTGTAAAGTTATATCTTTTGTTGCTACTGTATTCATCATAAAATCTCCTGTGTTACGCTATATTTTCACTAGAAAATGGAGTATCTTTCGATACTCCATCCTTAATTGCACAAATTAGTTATACTTACGTTTTCTAGCTGCTTCAGATTTCTTTTTACGTCTTACGCTTGGCTTCTCATAATGCTCTCTTTTACGAATCTCCTGCTGGATTCCAGCCTTTGCGCAGCTTCTTTTGAATCTGCGTAAAGCACTATCTAACGTCTCGTTTTCTTTA
>CATJPU010000296.1 GCA_949742505.1 uncultured Lachnospiraceae bacterium
GTCGGCGCAATTCCGATTCCGATTATCGTGATGGCGGTTGTGATTGTCATTGCTGTTTACCTCATGGAATTTACAAAATACGGGAGATATATCCGCGCAGTGGGAGGAAATGAGCAGGCGGCTCTGGTGTCAGGAATCAATGTAAGGCTGATTAAATTTTCCGCCTATGCTATAGCGGGCGTTACTTGCGCGATCGCCGGGATTCTGCTGTCGGCAAGGACTATGACCGGTCAGCCGGCATCCGGGGAAGGCTATGAGCTGGACGCCATAGCGGCGGCAGTAATCGGAGGAGCGAGCCTCTCAGGAGGCGTAGGCACGATTTCCGGAACGGTTGTAGGTATGCTGATTCTGGGAGTTCTGACCAATGGCCTGGATATGCTGGGCGTGTCCTCTTATTATCAGCAGGTAATTAAAGGAGTTATTATTGTAGCGGCTGTATTGCTTGACAGGAAGAAGCATTCGAACGAATGATACTGCGAAGGAAAGCAGATCAGAATAAAAAAGAAAAGGAGAAAACAGTATGAAAAAGAGATGGTTGGCAGGAATGTTAGCGGTAATGATGGTGTTTGGTTTGCTGGCCGGGTGCGGTTCGTCTGGAACAGAGGAGAAAACCGGCGGGGAAGAGACGGAAAAGGAAGAGAGCGATAAAGAGCAGGTCACCGTTGCATGTACCTGGCAGGATTTGGCAAATGAGTACATCATGCAGCTTGCAGAGGTAGCGGAGAGTTACTGTGAGGAAAAGGGGTATAACTATGTATCCGCTGACGGCCAGGGCGACGCGGATAATCAGGTATCCCAGGTTGAGAATTTCATTACGCAGGGCGTAGATGCAATTGTACTGAATCCGTATGATAAGGACGGCTGCATTCCCTGTGCTCAGAAAGCGGCGGAGGCAGGGATTCCGATTGTAGTAGTTTGTACGCAGTTATCAGATTTAAGTTCCGCGACTGCATTTGTAGGTTCTAACGATGTGGAAGCCGGAGAGATTGAGATGCAGATGGTTGCAGACGCGATTGGGGGAAAGGGCGATATCGCGGTAATTCTGGGACCCACCGGTATTTCAGCGCAGGCAGACAGAAGCAAGGGAATCCAGAATATTCTTGATAAATATCCGGACATCAACGTTATTTACGAAGAAAGCGCCAACTGAGACCGTGCAGAGGCTATGACCCTCATGGAGAACTGGCTGCAGACCGGAAAGACAATCAACGCAGTAGTTGCCCAGAATGATGAGATGGCCATTGGGGCATATAATTCGATAGCGGCGGCAGGCAAACAGAACGATATTCCAGTGGTAGGAATTGATGCGATTGCAGATGCATTAAAGTCAGTGGAAGATGGCGGACTTCTCTGCACCGTATTCCAGAATGCGACGGCACAGTCTCAGACTGCGATCGATGTTGCGGTGCAGGCCGCTCAGGGTGAAGAAGTGGACGACTGGTATGATGTTCCCTTTGAACTGGTAACCAGTGAAAATGTTGCAGACTATAAATAAGAGGTAGTTACACGAGGAGAGAAGATTATGAAGGATTTAATGATGCAGTGCCTGGAGCTTTTGGAGGATGAGACGCAGACGTCTCCCCGAATCCAAAAACTGCGCGAACAGTATTTTGCAGTGGACCCGTCCATTTGCGCCGAAAGAGGAGTGCTGATTACAGAGTCTTATAAAGAGACAGAGGGAGAACCCCAGGTACTTAGAAGGGCAAAAGCCCTGGATAAGATTTTAAGTGAGATGACGATCTATGTAAATGACGGAGGACTTCTGGTTGGGAATTTGGGTTCTGTTCCGCGTTCTGCACCGGTTTTTCCGGAATTTGCAGTAGACTGGATTGAAAAGGAGCTGAATGGAGACCCTTACTATTTCCCAGACAGGCCGGGGGATGCGTACCAGATTGACGGGGAAACAAAACGCGTTCTCCTGGAAGATGTGATTCCTTACTGGAAAGGCAAGACTCATGAGGACCGGGTGAAACTGCTGCTTCCAGAGGAAGCCAAAATTGCCTGCCAGCAGGTCCGGGGCTCTGATGAGGACTGGATTATGACAGGGGGAGACGGACATATCATCGCTGATTACAGAAGAGTTATCAGAGAGGGACTGTCAGGGGTTATCAGACAGGCGGAAGATGTGCTGGCATCCTTAGAGCCGACTTTTCCAGAGGACATTGAGAAGATTCCATTTCTCAAGGCGGCGATTATTGCAGATAAAGCAGTGTTAAAGTTCGCAGCCCGGTATGCGCAAGAATTAAGAGAGCAGATGCAGCAGGAACCGGATGGGCGCAGAAAGAAAGAGCTGGAGGAAATGGCTGAGATTTGTGACAGAGTGCCGGCGCAGCCCGCGCGTACCTTTCAGGAGGCCTGTCAGACTATGCTGTTTGTAAATTTTTCAATCCAAATTGAAAGCAACGGTCATTCCATTTCCTTTGGACGCATTGACCAGTATTTATATCCGTTCTTTATCAGGGATATCGAAGAGGGCAGACTGGATGTAGAGAAAGCATTTGATATTATGTGCTGTATGTGGCTGAAGGTGAATGAGCTGTCGAAGCTTAGAGACTGGCCAAATACAGTGACCTTTGTAGGAAATCCCCTGTTCCAGAATATGACCCTGGGCGGGCAGACAAGGGACGGACGGGATGCAGTCAACGAGTTGTCTTATATGGCCCTTGCCTGTACGAAAAAGCTGAAGATGATACAGCCGTCTATGACGGTACGCCTGTATCAGGGAACGGACAGAAAATTTATCAAAGAAGCGGTAAAAGTAATTCGAAGGGTGGGAAGCATGCCGGCATTCTTTAATGACGAGGTAATTATTCCTTCCATGCTGAATATCGGTTATACATATGATGACGCAGTAGATTATGGAATGGTTGGATGTGTGGAACCGGCTGTTCAGGGCTGCGGAGGCGGCCGTTACGGCGCTGGTTTTCCGAATTTTGCAAAGTGGGTAGAGTTAGCCGTTAACGGAGGAAAGGACCCGAGGACAGGGATTACCTGCCAGCCCCAGGAGAAAGATTTGAGCCAGTGTGAGACCTTTGAGGAATTTATGGAATGCTTCCGGCTGCAATTGCGTTATTTCCAGAGAATGCATGTGATATGCGGCAATGTTGTGGATACTTCATGGGGTGAAATGACGCCGAATCCGTTCCTTTCTTCGGTAGTGGAAGACTGTATCGGCCGGGGAAAGGAAATCAAGCAGGGCGGTGCGAAATACGACAATACAGGAGGCCAGAATGTAGGAGTTATCTCGGCTGCCAATGCGCTGGCCACAATTAAGAAGGTGGTATTTGACGATAAGGCAGTCTCGGCAGAACAGTTAATGCACGCGCTGGCGACGAATTTTGAAGATATGGAGACGACGCCAAACGGAGAAGTTATCCGTCAAATTCTGGTAAATGCCGACAGCAAATTCGGCAATGACAATGATATGGCTGACGGGATTGCAGCGGATATTATGCGTTATTTTGCAGAGGAAGAGCGCCAGTATATTAATACCAGATACGGGAAAGGACCAGTTGGCGGACATTTTATTCCTTCTACGGCTACCGTTTCGGCAAATGTCGGAAACGGTGAATGCGTAGGTGCGACAGCGGACGGAAGAAAGGGCGGAGAACCGATTACGGAAGGGACCTCTGCATTCCGGGGAACGGATAAGGAAGGCCCGACAGCGCTCTTAAATTCCTATGCGAAGCTGCCTAATGTACTGATGCCGGGCGGACAGTTATTTAACGTGAAGATTACGCCGTCTTCAGTGGATACGGAAGAGGGACTGGATAACTGGGTATCGCTGATTACGACGCTGTTTGCAAAGAAGGGGATGCAGATTCAGTTTAATATCGTGTCGGTGGAGACGCTGCAGGAGGCTAAGGAAGAACCTGAGAAGTATAAGGATTTGATTGTGCGGGTGGCCGGGTTCAGCAGTTATTTTGTAACTCTTTGCCCGCAGGTGCAGGAAGATATTATTGCAAGGACGGAGCATGTGCTCTGATCTTCTGGTGAACTGTGTCTTTCAGGCGGGCCGCAGTGCATGTCTATGGATTGCGAAGACAGATGTATAATGCAGAAAAAGAGGCTGTACTAGAGCGTGTTTGAAAATTCATTCCTACAATATGCCGCCCAACTTCACACCAGATTTTACGCTGAATTTGGTCAATGTAGTCCGCTACGCCTCCCAAATCCAGCATAAAATCTGATATAAATTGGGACGACATCTTGCAGAAAGCAATTTTCAAACACGCTCTAGAAATATGGCCTCTTTTAGTGAGGAGAAAAAGATGAGCGATACTGGGAAAATATTTAATATTCAGAAATTCAGCACCCATGACGGACCCGGTATCCGTACAGTAGTATTTTTGACGGGGTGTCCGATGCGCTGTATCTGGTGTTCTAATCCAGAGTCTCAGGAGAGGTCCGGCGCCATACTCTGGGATGAGAGAAAATGCATCGGATGCGGACTCTGTGTGCAGGCATGCGCGCACGGCATTATTCCGGGAATGCAGGGAATTGATGAAAGATGTATCCGGTGCGGGGAATGTGTGAAGCGCTGTCCCTCTACGGCGCTTGAGCAGATGGGCGAGGATATGGCGGCGGAGAAGGTCATGGAAGCGGTCAGGAAGGATAAGGCATTCTACCAGGAGTCAGGCGGGGGAATTACGATCTCCGGGGGAGAGCCTCTTATGCAGCCGGAATTTGTGACTGCGCTGGCACAGGAAGTAAAAAGAGAAGGATATCATCTTGCAATTGAGACAACCGGATATGCGGACTGGAGCGCGGCGGACAGAGTATTCGGGCTGTGTGATATGATTCTGTATGATATTAAGCATATGGATTCCGTACAGCACAGGAAATATACAGGGGTGCCGAATGAAAGGATTCTGGAGAATGCACGCCAGGCGGGAAGGAAGGGGTATCCGTTGATTTACCGGGTTCCGCTGCTTGGCGGAGTGAATGCAGATATGGAAAATATGAGAGCGCTGGGGGAGTTCGCGATAGAAACAGGAGTGAAGGAGATCCATCTTCTGCCCTATCATACCTACGGAGAGAATAAATATAAACTGCTTCGGACCAGGTATCGGTGTAATGCATATCGTCCGTCTGAGAGCAAAATCAATGATATACGCAAGCTGTTGGAAAGAAAGGGATTTGCGGTAAAAACAGGAGGCTGAAAGCGGAATAAGAATAACGGTTCAGGCAGTCTGGTGCCTTGATGGATTTGGCTGTAAGAAAGCGATAGACAGCAGAGCGAGGTTGTCCGGACTATAGTAAAAAAGGATTGGATTAGGAGGAAACGGTATGGCATATTTTATGGGAATTGACGCCGGGACAAGCGGTATTAAGTCAGCAGTTATTGATGAGGAAGGGACGGTTCTGGCAATCGGGTATGAGGAATGCGATATTATTACGCCAAGGCCCGGCTGGGTAGAGCAGAATCCAAAAGACTGGTGGAAGGTATGCAATAGAGCAGTAAAACAGGCTGTGGAGAAAAGCGGAGTGGGAGAAGAAATTCAGGGAATCGGGTTCTCCGGGCAGATGCAGGGATGCGTACTTATGGGAAAGGACGGAGAGGCAATCGGCAACTGCCTGATTTGGCTGGATCAGCGTTCAACGGCTCAGGTAAAGCAGATTGAAGAGCTGATGAGCGAGGAAGAGATGCTGTCCATTACAGGAAGCACCTGTCTGAACAGCTACCTGGCTCCGAAGCTGCTGTGGCTGAAGGAGAACAGGGCTGAAGATTTTGAAAAAGCAGATTCAGTGATTTTTCCGAAGGACTATTTAAGATATTGCATGACGGGAGAGATTGCGACGGAGGTTAGTGACGCTTCCTTGTCCTTCCTGCTGGATGTGCCAAAAAGAAAATGGTCAGATACGATTGCAAAGAAACTGGGAATCCCGGAATATCTCCTGCCTGAGAGATTGCTGGAATCTCAGGACACAGCCGGATATCTGAGAGAGTCTGTAGCCAGAGAATGGGGGATTAAGCCAGGAATCCCAGTGGTTGCCGGAGGCGGAGATCAGCCGGCCGGAGGCATCGGCATGGGAATCGTGGAAGAAGGGATTATCGGTTCTACTATCGGGACATCGGGAGTTATCTTTGGGTGTACTGACAGGCCGTTTGAGGACAGGCAGAAGCGGGCGGTTATGAGCATGTGCCACGCAGTACCCGATAAATGGTGTTTTTTAGGACTTGCGCTGGCGTCTGGCGGTTCCTTTAAATGGCTGAGGGATACGTTATTTGCAGACAAGAAAGTGGAGATGGCGGCGAAAGGGCTGGATGTATACGATTATATGACCGGGCTGGCGGGCGGAGCCGCGCCGGGAAGCGAGGGACTGACATTTCTTCCATATTTTAATGGAGACAAGACTCCGATTAACGACGAGAATGCGAGGGCTGTATTCTTTGGATTGTCTTACCGTCATGGCTTAGAGGCAATATGCAGAAGCGTGATGGAAGGAGTAACGTTCTCTTTGAGGGATACCATAGAAATCTGCCGGGAAAAGGAGATGCAGGTGACAGAGGTGCGGGCCGCCGGAGGAGGAGCTAAGAGCGCTCTGTGGCGTCAGATTCAGGCAGATATCTATCATGCAAGGGTTGTTACCACGAATATGGAGGAAAGCGGCTGCGCGGCCGGAGCCATTATGGCGGCTGTGGGAACGGGACATTTTAAGGATATCAAAGAGGGATGCGGCGCGATATTGAGAGTTCAGAATATCACAGAGCCGATTGCAGAGAATGTGAAGATTTATGACGAGTACTATGAGACTTACCGGAATTTGTATCCGGCGCTGAAGGAAAGCTACGGAAGGCAGGCAGAGATTGTTGCAAAATATTTTTAAAAGAAACAAGCCGTCGGAAAATTGTATTTCGGCGGTTTTTGATTGCATAGTTACAGGCAGCAGGTTTTGTATCGTTTGTTGATTTTACTGATAGAAATAGATATACTAAAAGATACAGAAAGTATTATTTTGCATTTTGCGGAAATAAAGTCGTAATTGGAGATTGACGACGTATATTTTACTGAATATTAGCAGTTCAAAAAAGAACAAATTAAAGAAAATTGAGGCGAATGATATGTCAGGAGTGAAGCAGACCGGCGCAAATTCCGGTTCGGCGCAATCTGTTGCCGCAGCATCGGTAATGGATGCCAGAATTGCTAAGAAAAGCGCGGAGCTAGAAGCGGGGCAGGTTTTGATTACAGAGACTGCGAAACAGGCAGCGCAGGCGAGACAGGAGCTAGAGCGGGAGCGTACAGAGAAGGAAACAGAAAAAGATTACGAGAGAGACGGGGAGGATGACAAGAAGGATACGTCGGAACTGTCGAAACAGAGTAAGTGGTTTGGAATAGAGGGGAAACTGCCGGAGAATATTGACGTCAGATGGACGCTTGAGATGATGCAGGAACTGTGGGAGGCGATGCAGCGCTGGATGCCGGTAAAGGATCAGCCGCTGGCTGCTCAGCTGGAGGAATTATCAAAGCTTTATCTTGCGCTTTTGGAGGCGATTTTAACCCATACGATGGGAGAAGAACAGGCGGCGCAGGCAGAGAGGCTGAATGCGGTTCTTGCGGAGAAGTTAAATCTTCTGCTGCAGGTAGATTTGAAAGACTTAAAAGAGCTGTTAGAGAAGACCGGCCAGACCGATACGCTGAATCTTGTGAAAGCAAGTATCTACAGACAGACGACAGGAGAGTCTATATCCGGGAGGGCGGCATCTAAGTTCTATGCACAGGGCAATACGGCGTCGTTTCGAAGTTCCCGCTATTTTATGCCGGAATTAACGGGACAGGGAGGAAGCCGCAGCACAGGTTCTGCGTCAGAACGCGGCGGCGTGTATTCCGGAGGAGCCATGGGGATGAACGAAGGAAGAATCTATAAGCTGGCGGACGGCAGGAGCGTTCAGATGAATCAGGCATTTGACACCCAGAGAAAATTGGGCGAACTGCAGATAAGCCAGAGAGGCAGGGCGCTGGGCGGAACAGGGGAAGGCGGTTACGGCGCAGGAGGCATTTCAGTGGGGAAGACGGCGTTTTCAGGGAAGGAGCTGGAGGAGGCGAATCGTCTTGCCGCCCATGTGAATGGCAGCGGTAATTTGCTGAAGCATGCCGGAATTGGCGCGCAGAATGATGAGGTAAAAGGACTCATTGCTGCGATTACCAATTTGAAAGGGCAGGTGTATGCGGCAGGGGCCGATAGGAATAACAGCATGGTAACTCCCTTAAGGAATGCGATAAACCAGATGGTGGATTATTATCTTACGCAAAAGGGAATGTATAAGGTGTATTATCACACAACCGGCGTTTATGAGCAGACGAAAAATTCGCAGAAAGCCATAGAAGAGGGGCTGGAATATGCGTACCGCCTGTTTATTGAGAAGAAGGCGGATGAAGCGTACCATATGCAGGAAGCTTATTCTGACAGAGCCGGTTTCTTTCAGATGCTTCTAAAAGGGCAGACCATACAGGCGGATTTGATACAGGGAATGCGGCTTTTGGAGAAGAACTGGCAGGAATTTCTGCGGGCAATCGGAGAGAATGAAAAGCGGGGAATCGTGCTGAAGATGCAGAAATACAGTCCATGGGGAGTTCTGGCGGAACCGGAAGAGATAAAGAGAGAGGCAAAGCAAAAGAGAAGCAGGATGGTTCTGATTGAGGCGGCATGTATAGCGGCGGTGATACTTGTTTATATTTGTTACCGCATATTTTGGGGATAGGTGCATAGATCAGGTAAGAATGTGTTACGATGGAGCAGGTGATGAGAAATAAAAGCGATTGAAGAATGGAACAGACCGCCTCTGGCGGAATACTCCTTTGAGGTATTATGGAAAGACGAGGTTACGGCCGGCGTACATGTGAAGGGGCATCGGGCCGAGATATCCAGATATGTGATTCACCCGGTTAAGCAGCTCTTAAGCGCTGCTATTTCAGTTGGAAAATTGTAAGCTGTGAATGAAATCGAGTCATTCTATGAGCTGATTGAATCAGACTAAGTGTTGTGTGTTCTATGCGGTAGATTCAAAGTGTAGAACGCATAGCGCTTTTTTACTATATTAAGAAACTTCTTCCCCTGTATAATAAAAAACTCCGGGGATACGCAGATAAATTAGTATTCTTTTAACTTTATTTAAGGATTCGCTGTTATACTTAGAGCGCAAAGTAGAACAGCAGAGGGAAAGGGGAAAATGCTCATGCGTTTATTATTAGCGGAAGATGAGAAGGCGCTGTCAAAAGCGCTGGTTACGATTCTTATGCATAATCACTATTCAGTAGATGCGGTTTACAACGGACAGGATGCGCTGGACTATCTGGAAACGGGTATTTACGACGGTGTGATTCTGGATATTATGATGCCGAAGGTGGACGGAATCACTGTTTTGAAGACCATACGCAGCGCGGGGAATAAGGTTCCGGTGCTGATGCTGACTGCCAAATCGGAAATCGACGACCGGGTGTTGGGATTAGACAGCGGAGCCGACGATTATCTGACGAAGCCATTTGCAGCGAAGGAACTGCTTGCCAGGATTCGCGTCATGACAAGGAGGAAGACGGAAGCGATGGACACAATGCTTTCCTTTGAGGATATCGCTCTGAACCGGGCAACATTTGAACTGACTTCAGGCGATTCCGCTATTCGGCTGGCAAATAAGGAATTTCAAATGATGGAGCTGCTTTTGGAGCATCCGGGGCAGGTGATTTCTGCGGAGCGGTTCATGGAGAAAATCTGGGGATATGACAGCGATGCAGAGCTGAATGTGGTATGGGTAAATATTTCCTATCTTCGGAAGAAATTAGCGAAGTTGGGCAGCGCGGTACAAATCAAAGTAGTGAGAAATGCAGGTTATCTGGTGGAGGCGGTTCATGATTAAACGGTTGCGGCGAAAATTTATTGTGATTACCATGTGTTCCATCTTAGCGGTTCTCGGAGGAATCATTGGGGGGATTAATCTGGCCAATTATATCAGTATTAATCAGAGGGCAGACGAGAAGCTGACCCTGCTGATGGAAAACAGAGGTCAGTTTCCGCGTCAGGGGGAAGAACCAGAGAAGAAGCCGCTTCCTCCCGGTATGTCTCCGGAGGCGCCTTTTGAAACCCGTTATTTTACAGTAACGGTAAATGCAGAGAATAAAGTGGTTTCAGCGGATTTAGGAAGAATTGCGGCAGTCTCCCGCCAGACGGCGGAACGCTATGCAGTTGAACTGTATGAGAAGGGTGAGAAAGAAGGCTTCAAAGAGTATTATAAGTACCGGGCGGTTGAAGAGGAAGAGGGGATTATGTATGTATTTCTGGACTGCGGGCGCGAGTTGTCCACATTTTATTCATTTTTAGGTATGAGTATCTTCATTAGTCTGTGCGGCTTATCGCTGGTTTTTATCCTGGTATTATTTTTCTCAAAACTGGCGGTAGGGCCGGTTGCGGAAAGCTATGAGAAACAGAAACAGTTTATTACAGACGCCAGTCATGAGATTAAGACGCCGCTTACGATTATTGACGCCAATACGGAAGTGCTGGAGTTGGAAAATGGGGAAAATGAGTGGACTGCCGGGATTAAAAATCAGGTGCGGCGGCTGAACTCCCTGACAGAGAAGCTGGTATTCTTATCCCGAATGGAGGAGGAACAGACGAAACTTCAGATACAGGAATTTTCGATTTCTGAAACTGTTTTGGAAATCGTGCAGTCATTTGAACCGGTAGCAGAGATGAAAGGAAAGGACTTTCAGGCGGAGGTCCCGCCGAATCTTTTCTATTATGGGGATGAAGTAATGTTCCGGAGGATGCTAACCCTTCTGCTGGATAACGCGGTAAAGTATTCCAGTGAGAATGGTGTGATAAGACTGACTCTCCGGAAAACAGAGAAACATGTAGAACTTGTGCTATGGAATACAGTGCCGGAAATCCGGCAGGGGAATCAGGATATCTTGTTTGAGCGGTTTTACCGGCCAGACTCCTCCCGTAATTCCGAGACAGGAGGATATGGGATTGGATTGTCGGTGGCAAAAGCTATTGTGACGGCGCATAAAGGGAAAATACATGCCAGGAGCGGGGATGGGAAATCCATAGAGTTTCAGATTGTGCTGTAGACAGAAAATTCAGAAATTAGGAGGAATTAAACGAATGGATATTCAGAATGTATTTCAGAGGTATGAGATAAAGTATATGATTTCTAAGGAGCAGCAGGAGAGGATACTGCGAGGGATGGAGGCATATATGGAGGGGGATGCTTATGGGCGGAGTACGATTTGTAATCTGTATTTTGATACGGATAATTATCTGCTGATACGGCGTTCGCTGGAACATCCGGTGTATAAGGAGAAACTGCGGCTTAGAAGCTATGGGACGGCGAAGCCGGATAGTCAGGTGTTTATGGAATTGAAGAAGAAATATCAGTCGGTAGTTTATAAGCGGCGGATTGGAATTACGGAGAGGGAGGCTATGCGGTGCCTGCGGGGGGAAGAGTCTCTTATGGATACGCAGATTGGGCGGGAGATGGATTATTTTCTCCGGCAGTATCAGTATCCCCGGCCGGCGGTATTTCTTTCTTATGAAAGGGAAGCTTTTTACGAGAAGGGCGACAGGGATTTCAGGGTTACGTTTGATGAGAATATTCTTTGGCGGGATTCGGAATTGTCTCTTCTCGAGGGGCCTTACGGTACACCGGTTCTGGATGAGGGGCAAGTGCTGATGGAGATTAAGACCGGCGCGGCAATCCCTTTGTGGATGACGGCGCTGCTGACAGAGAATCATATTTATAAAACTTCGTTTTCAAAATACGGAACAGTATATCAGAACCTTTGCGAAAATCAAATGGGAGGAATGTGTTATGCCGGATAAGGTGTTTGGAGGAATATTTGACAATGGAGGAGCGGCGGTGATTGCGGTGCCGGATTTCCTGATTTGCGTAGGCGTGTCGCTGGTTATCGGCGTATTCTTAGCGCTGGTTTATACATATCGGAGCCGGTATACGAAGAGCTTTGTGATTACTCTTGCAATTCTTCCGGCGGTGGTCTGCGTGGTGATTATGATGGTAAATGGAAATGTAGGGGCGGGCGTTGCCGTGGCGGGAGCGTTCAGTCTGGTACGTTTTCGCTCCGCACCCGGGACGGCGAAGGAAATCGGCACGATTTTCCTTGCAATGGGAGCGGGACTGATTGCAGGTATGGGATATCTGGGGTATGCGGTATTATTTTCCCTTTTGCTGGGATTGGTGATGCTGTTTTATCAGAAGATTGGACTTGGGGAGACGAAGGGAGCGTCCAGAGAGAAGACGCTGCACATTACCATTCCGGAGGATTTGGATTATACGCAGGTGTTTGACGACCTGCTGGAGAAATATACCAGCGCGGCGGAGGTGGTGTCGGTGAAGACGACGAATATGGGGAGTTTGTTCAAACTGACATATCAGATGACATTGAGGAATGTGACAGAAGAAAAGGAATTGATTGACGCTCTGCGCTGCAGGAACGGCAATCTGGAAATCAGCATTACCAGACAGGAGGCGGCGGTCTATGAGCTGTAGGAAGAAAATTATTTCAGGATGCATACTTTTGGCGGTATGTGCATGGCTGATAACGGGATGTGCTTCCCCGGAGAAAACGGAGGATAAGAAGGCGGAGGAGAATGCAGCAGAGTCCGGCTCAGATACGATAGATACTAGTGAGATGTTTTCAAATCGCGGATGGGATGTTCACCCTGTCTTCCGGCAAAGATGGGATTCAATCGGATTATGGAACAGAGACAGAAGAAACTCCGGAGGGCAAAGGATTTATCTACATCGCAGGAGGGAAGTTTCAGATTACGGCGGGGGACGACGGACTGCAGGCATCTTCCTTTGTCCGAATCGCGGACGGGACATTACAGATTGCGGCGGAAGACGACGGGATTCACGCAGACGGAGAGGCTGCTGTACACAGTGGGGAGCTCATCATTTCAAAGAGTTATGAGGGAATCGAGGGACAGACGGTGGAGATTACCGGCGGAAATATTCAGATACTATCTGCGGATGACGGGCTGAATGCTTCCAGCGGAAACGGGCAGAATCATACTGCTGGCGGGCAGAGAGAAGAGCCATTTGCATCAGATGAGGATTGTGTGATTCAGATATCCGGCGGCAATATAGTAATCAATGCTTCCGGCGATGGGATTGATTCCAATGGCAATCTCTATGTGTCCGGAGGAGAGACTTATGTATACGGTCCGGAAAACGACGGCAACGGCGCTCTGGATTACGCGGGAGAGGCAGAGATAACCGGGGGCGTATTCGCCGCTTCGGGAGCCGGCGGGATGGCGCAGAATTTCGGGGAGAGTTCTTCGCAGGGAGCAATGCTGGCGACGCTTCAGGAATGGGCGGAGGGAACGGCGGCGCTGACGGACAGCTCCGGCGCGGAGGTGTTCTCCTGCACGCCGGAAAAGAAATATAATTCTATTCTCATCAGCACGCCGGATATACAGGAAGGAGAGACGTATACCTTAACGGCCGGAGAACAGCAGGTTACCGTAGAGATGACGGGACTGATATACGGCGCCGGAGGAATGGGCGGAGGAATGGGCGGAGGAATGGGCGGCGGAATGGGCCGGCCAGGACAGGGAGGAATGCCGGAAGATATGGGAGGACAGCCGGGAGAAGGAATGGAAACGCCCGGGGGTATGGGAGAGCGTCCGGCAGGAGAGATGGAGCCGCCGGGAGACATGGGAGGTCCGCACGAGGGAGGAATGGAGCCGCCGGACTTCATTTGGCAAAGTACTAATAGTTCCATGGCGTGAAAAACCGTGGGGGTTAACATAAATACTTTTGAATTTCGGATGATAGTAGAAAAATATTTTGATAATCAAAACGCTTGACAATCAAATGATTTGGTTATATACTTTGAACTTGAAACAGTTTGCTGATCAAAATAATTATTTGAAGGAGAACCAAAATGACGGGAAGGATATGTGGAACAGGATTCTGTGTGCCGCATCGTGTGATGGACAATGAAGAGCTAGCCCGCATGGTGGAGACCAGCGATGAATGGATAAGGGAGAGAACCGGCATTGCAAAACGCCGTATCATTACGGAAGAAACTACCGTATCCATGGCGGCAGAGGCGGCTAAGCAGGCGCTTGCGGACGCGGGAATCGCAGCGGAGCAGGTGGAGCTCATTATGACAGCGACCATTTCTTCCAATGTAATTCTTCCCTGCGCGGCCTGTGAAGTGCAGAAGGAAATCGGAGCATTAAGCGCAGCGTGTTTTGACATAAATGCAGCCTGCTGCGGGTTTCTGACAGCCTACCAGACGGCGCAGGCATACATAGAGGCAGGAATCTACCAGACGATTCTGATTATCGGAAGCGAGAGCTTGTCAAAGCTGACCGACTGGAAGGACAGGGGAACCTGCATTCTGTTTGGCGACGGCGCAGGAGCGGCGGTACTGAAGGCGGGGGAGGGAGAAGGCTTTCGCAGCATCCTGCATTCTGACGGCGGCAGAGGAGAAGCTCTCACCTGCAGCGGTAAGCACTGGAAGTCGGGTGAAGACGACACAGGATTTATGAAAATGGACGGCAGGGAGGTATTTCAGTTTGCAGTAAAACGAGTGCCGGAGGTAATCAGAGAGGTATTGGAATTAAATCACTGCAGTCTGGAAGAAATCGACTATTTTGTGGTTCATCAGGCTAACCGCAGAATCATAGAAAGCGTAGCCAGACGGCTGGGAACGGATGTTCAAAAGTTTCCAATGAATCTGCAGGATTACGGCAATACTTCCTCCGCAAGTATCCCTATATTATTGGCGGAGCTTAGGAGGAACGGCACATTGAAGAAAGGAGACCGGATTCTGATGGCAGGATTCGGAGCAGGGTTATCCTGGGGAGCCGGAATTGCCGACTGGGGAATTTAGTGTATCCGGGAGCGCACCCTATGGCCATTCGGCCATTTCACAATGTTTGGATTATAATGCTGTAAGAGCATTTTAATCAAAAATAAATGAAGAGTAAAATGAAAAGGAGAGAAAGAAACATGTTAGAGAAAATACAGGAAATGATTGTTGACGCGCTTGGAGTAGATGCGGCAAAGGTAACGGAAACAGCATCCTTTAAGGAGGATTTGGGAGCAGATTCTTTGGATTTATTCGAGCTGGTGATGGCTCTTGAGGATGAATACGGGGTAGAGATCCCGACGGAAGAGCTGGAGAAGATGGTTACCGTCGGAGACGTTGTAAAATACATCGAGCAGAATCAGTAGCGGCGCGGAAATTATGGAGATATGCCGAGGAGGATAGGTATGAAAACCGAGATAACAAAATTATTGGGAATCCAGTATCCGATTATACAGGGCGGCATGGCCTGGGTGGCGGAGTGTCATCTGGCGGCGGCTGTTTCCAATGCGGGAGGATTAGGCTTAATCGGCGCGGCAAACGCGCCGGCGGAGTGGGTTCGCGAGCAGATTCGGGAAGCGAAGAAGCTGACGGATAAACCGTTTGGCGTCAATATTATGCTGATGAGTCCCTACGCGGATGAGGTAGCGAAGATTGTTGCGGAAGAACAGGTGAAGGTCGTGACTACCGGAGCAGGGAATCCTGAGAAATATATGAGTATGTGGAAAGAAGCCGGAATTAAGGTGATTCCGGTGGTTGCTTCCGTAGCGCTGGCAAAGCGTATGGAGCGCTGCGGCGCGGATGCGGTGGTAGCAGAGGGATGTGAGGCAGGAGGACATATTGGGGAAACCACGACCATGGTACTGGTGCCCCAGGTTGCAGAGGCAGTAAAGATTCCGGTGGTTGCCGCAGGAGGAATCGCAGACGGAAGAGGAATTGCCGCGGCATTTATGTTGGGAGCAAAGGGTGTGCAGATGGGAACGCATTTTGTGGTGGCAGACGAATGTATTGTTCACGATAATTACAAAGAGCGTATCCTAAAGGCAAGCGATATTGATACCAGAGTAACCGGAAGAACCACCGGGCATCCGGTCCGGGCCCTCAGGAATGAAACGACAAGAAAATACTTAGAGTTGGAGAAAGCAGGAGCTTCCTTTGAAGAATTAGAAAAGCTTACTCTTGGCGGACTTAGAAAAGCCGTAGTAGACGGTGATGTGAAGACGGGAAGCGTGATGGCAGGCCAGAGCGCAGGTATGGTAAGAGAGAGAATGTCCTGCAGGCAGCTGATTGAGAAGCTTGTCAGGGAGACGGACGGGCTGATGAAAGGATGCGGATGTTATGAGTAAGATTGCATTTATCTATCCCGGGCAGGGAGCGCAGAAGGCCGGAATGGGAGCTGATTTCTATGAAAACAGCGAGATCGCAAGAGCCATTTACGACGAGGCGTCCCGGGTGCTGGGACTGGATATGAAGGAGCTGTGTTTTGAGCAGAATGACAGGCTGGATATGACGGAATATACCCAGGCAGCCATGGTAACTACCTGTCTTGCCATGACCAGAGTGATAGAAGAAATGGGCGTAGAACCGGACGTTACGGCCGGGTTAAGCCTTGGCGAATATTGTGCCGTTGCTGTCTCGGGAGGTTTTGACGATATGGATGCGGTCAGAACGGTAAGAATCAGAGGGATTCTGATGCAGAATACGGTTCCTGCCGGAGAAGGCGCGATGGCGGCCGTTATGGGAATGGAAAAGGAAGCCATCGAACATGTATTAGCGTCCATGGAGGATGTAACTATTGCAAATTACAATTGTCCGGGACAGATTGTTATTACCGGAAGGACAGGAGCGGTACAGGAAGCCTGTGGCCGGCTGAAAGAGGCAGGGGCAAGACGCACGATGCCATTAAAAGTCAGCGGCCCGTTCCATTCGCCTATGCTTGCTGAGGCAGGGAAGGAGCTGGCGAAAGAGTTGGAGAAGTCAGCGTGGAAGAGCCTTGCGATTCCTTATGTGACGAATGTGACGGCAGAGGAGGTAACTGATATATCAAAGACGCCGAAGCTTCTCGTCCGTCAGGTCAGCGCGCCGGTAAAGTGGGAGCAGAGCATGGAAACCATGATTCGAGCCGGGGTGGACGCCTTTGTAGAAATCGGTCCGGGCAGGACTCTTACCGGTTTTTTGAAGAAGATTGCGCCAGAGAAGAAAGTTCTTCAGATTGGAACATGGCAGGATATTGAGAAGGTACTTCAGGAACTAAAGTAATGTGGCGTAGGAGGAGAGAAAGCATGTTAGAAGGTAAGATTGCGGTTGTCACCGGAGCATCCCGGGGAATCGGAAGAGCAATTGCCCTGGAACTGGCGGCCAGAGGAGCGGAGGTTATTATCAATTATAACGGTTCTGCTCAGAGCGCCGGGGAGGTTAAGCAGGAAATAGAAGAAAAAGGCGGAAAGGCAGAGACCGTTCAGTGCAACGTGGCGGATTCCAGCCGGTGCACAGAATTTATCAGCGAAGTGATAAAGAACTATGGACGGATCGACATTCTGGTAAATAATGCAGGAATTACCAGAGACGGTTTGCTGATGAAGATGTCGGAGAAGGATTTTGACGACGTGGTTGCGACTAATCTGAAGGGCACATTCAATACCATACGCGCGGTCTCCCGTCAGATGATTAAACAGAAAAGCGGAAGAATTATCAACATGTCTTCGGTGGTGGGAATTTGCGGAAACGCAGGACAGGTCAACTATGCGGCGTCGAAAGCAGGTATTATCGGCGTGACCAAATCTGCGGCAAAAGAAGTTGCTTCAAGGGGGATTACCGTCAATGCGGTGGCTCCCGGATTTGTCGGTACGGAGATGACGGCAGTGCTTTCTGATAAAGTAAAAGAAGAATCCATCAGGCAGATTCCATTAGGAAGGTTCGGGAAACCGGAGGATATTGCAAAAACAGTAGCGTTTCTTGCATCGGAAGAAGCGGGCTATATTACCGGGCAGGTGATTCAGGTAGACGGAGGATTGGCAATATGAGTAAGCGCAGAGTAGTAGTGACAGGAATGGGGGCGGTGACCCCGATTGGGAATAGTACCGCAGAATTTTGGAGCGGAATCCGGGCAGGAAAAGTAGGAATCGGGCCGATTACGGCATTTGACACGACAAATTATAAAGTAAAGCTGGCGGCGGAAGTAAAAGATTTCGATGCGAAGGAACACATGGACTTTAAGACGGCGAAGCGGATGGAGAGATTTTCTCAATTTGCCGTAGCGGCAGCTGGAGAAGCCTTCCGGGATTCCGGGCTGGATATGGAGAAGGAAGATGTGTTCCGGGCCGGCGTTATCATCGGTTCCGGTGTAGGAAGTCTTCAGGAAGTGGAATCGGCTGTGGATAGGATTGAAAAGAAAGGACCTTCCAGAGTCAATCCTCTGTTAGTTCCCAGAATGATTGGCAATATGGCGGCCGGAAATGTTTCTATTCAGCTGGGATTTCGGGGAAAATGCACCAACGTGGCAACGGCCTGCGCGACAGGAAGCCACTGCATTGGCGACGCATTCCGGGCAATCCAGTATGGGGACGCGGATATTATGGCGGCCGGAGGCGCAGAGAGCTGTATCTGCCCTACAGGAGTAGCCGGTTTTACGGCGTTAACAGCGTTGTCTGAGAATCCAGACCCAATGCGGGCGTCAATTCCATTTGACAAGGACCGGGGAGGCTTCGTAATCGGAGAAGGAGCCGGAGTTGTGATTCTGGAGGAATTGGAGCACGCAAGAGCCAGAGGAGCGCACATTTATGCGGAAGTAGCAGGGTACGGCGCGACCGGGGACGCTTATCATATTACCTCGCCGATTGAGGATGGAAGCGGGGCCGCGAAGGCCATGGAACTTGCTATGGAAGAGGCGGGCGCAGTTCCGGAGGATATTGATTACATCAATGCCCATGGAACCGGAACGCATTACAATGATTTATTTGAGACAAAGGCAGTAAAGAGCGCTTTGGGAAAGTTTGCAAACAGCGTAGTAATGAATTCCACCAAATCTATGGTGGGCCATTTGCTGGGAGCGGCAGGCGGCGTAGAATTTATCGTCTGTGTGAAATCTATTCAGGAGGGTTTTATCCACCAGACCATGGGGACCAGAGAGACAGACGAAGAATGTAATCTGAATTATGCCATCGGAGCGCCGGTAGAGAAGCCGGTACATTATGCGATGAGTAATTCCCTTGGTTTTGGGGGTCATAACGCGTCGCTGCTAATAAAAAAATATGAAAATAAATAGAGACGAATCGCTTGAAAGCGATAGAAGTCGTTGAGGATAGAGAAGATGGAATTTGAAAATCTGTTGACGTTAATCAAGACAGTTTCGGATTCGAAACTGACAGATTTAAAATATGAAGAAAATGGAGTGAAACTGCATCTGGTTAAGAAACAGGGACGCGTTCCTGCAGAAGCAGTACAGCCAGCGCCTGCAGCAGCGGTGAGCGTACCGGCTGAAGCTGCGCCTGAGCCGGAAGGCAGGATTATGAAATCCCCATTAGTGGGAGTGTTCTACACAGCGCCTGCAGAGGATGCGGAAAGTTTCGTATCAGTGGGAGAGGTTGTGAAAAAGGGACAGACCATGGCGATTATCGAAGCCATGAAACTGATGAATGAGATAGAGTGTGAATTTGACGGAACATTAAAAGAAATCTATGTGACCAACGGACAGCCCGTGGAATACGGTCAGCCGTTGTTCCGGATCGTTTAGGAGGAAGACGATGAACCATTTGAATATGAAGCAAATTCAGGAGATTATTCCTCACAGGCATCCCTTTCTGCTGTTGGATTATATCGAAGATTATGAACCGGGAAAATACGCGGTGGGATATAAATGCGTGACCTACCGGGAAGATTTCTTTCAGGGACATTTTCCGGGAGAGCCGGTGATGCCGGGCGTTCTGACGATAGAGGCGCTTGCCCAGGCTGGTGCGGTGGCTATTTTAAGTCAGGAAGAAAATAAAGGAAAGACGGCCTATTTCGGAGGAATTAACCAGTGCAGATTCCGGGGAAAAATCGTACCCGGAGACAAAATACGCTTAGAAACTGAGATAATCAAACAAAAAGGACCGGTAGGAATCGGCAGGGCTGCGGCGAGTGTGGACGGCAAAACCGTAGTTTCGGCGGAGTTAACCTTTATGATTGGGTAGGTGGCGGATATGATTCAGAAAATACTGATTGCCAACAGAGGGGAGATTGCAGTGCGGATTATCCGGGCCTGCAGGGAAATGGGAATCGGGACGGTTGCGGTTTATTCAGAAGCTGACGCAAAAGCGCTTCACGTACAGCTTGCAGACGAGGCAGTATGCATCGGGCCGGCAAGCGCCGCGGAGAGTTATCTGGATATGGAGAAGATAATCAGCGCGACGATTGTAACAGGCGCCGATGCGATTCATCCGGGTTTCGGATTCCTGTCGGAGAATGATAAGTTCGCCCGGTTGTGCGAGCAGTGCAGTATTACTTTTATTGGGCCGCCCTCAGATGTGATTGCCAGACTTGGTAATAAACAGGAGGCGAGAAATGCGATGACTGCGGCCCATGTTCCGGTAATTCCAGGTACAAAAGAGGCGGTATACGAGGCGGATGAGGCTGCTCTGATAGCGGAGCAGATCGGTTATCCGGTCATTGTCAAAGCGGTGCTTGGAGGCGGCGGCAAGGGCATGCGGGTGGCGGAGAAACCGGAGGAATTGAAAGAATGTTTCCGGACCGCGCAGAAAGAAGCGGAAGCTGCCTTTGGAGACAGGGCAATGTATCTGGAGCATTTTCTGGTGCGTCCGAGGCATATTGAGTTCCAGATACTAGCGGATAGTTTCGGTAATGTGATTCATCTTGGGGAGCGGGACTGTTCCGTTCAGAGAAATCACCAGAAAATGATTGAAGAATCCCCGTCGCCGGCTCTGTCCGGGGAGCTTCGGGAGCGGATGGGGAAGGCTGCCGTAGACGCGGCAAAAGCGGCAGGTTATGTAAGCGCAGGAACCATAGAATTTCTGCTGGATGATAAGAAAGATTTCTTCTTTATGGAAATGAATACCAGGATTCAGGTGGAGCATCCGGTAACGGAATGGGTAACCGGAATTGATATCGTAAAAGAGCAGATTCGGATAGCGGATGGCAGGAAACTGTCTTACAGCCAGGAGAATGTACGACTGACAGGTCATGCTATCGAATGCCGGATTAATGCGGAGAACCCAGAGAAGGACTTTCGTCCGTCGCCCGGAACCGTTACAGATATGTATCTGCCGGGGGGCAAAGGGATTCGGGTAGATACAGCCATTTACAGCGGATGTACCATTCCTCCGTATTACGATTCCATGATTGCCAAGCTGATTGTCTGGGCGAAGAATCGAAAGGAGGCAATCTATAAGATGCAGAGCGCGTTGGGCGAGGTGGTTATCGAAGGGGTGGACACCAACGTAGATTACCAGTATGAGATCCTGCATCATCCGAATTTTCTATCCGGCAATATAAACATTGGATTTATAGAGGATTTGGAGCAGAGCAGAGAAGAGCCGTCTGTGCAGTGAGACGTCTCGTTTTATGGCGGCGGGGCTGTGGGAGGAACGATACTCATAACTGCCGCTTTGCGGTGAAGGATGGAATGGGACTGACGGCTGCGCAGACAGAATATATAGAAAGAGGAGCGGGTGGATATGAATCTGGAAAATATGTTTAAAAAGAAGGCCGTTCGTACAAGAATGGAGCGTTCCCAGGCGGAGAGCAGGCCGGAGGTCCCTGAGGGACTGTTGAAAAAATGCAATAAATGCGGCGGAGCAATCATAGCCAGAGAAGCAGAAGAGCAGAATTATATCTGCCCGAAATGCGGAGGATATTTCCGTATTCCGGCGTACAAACGAATTGAGCTTCTGGCGGATGAAGGAAGCTTTACGGAATGGGATATGGAGGTTGATACAAATAATCCGTTGGATTATAAAGGATATACGGAGAAGCTGGAAGGGTTAAGGAAAAAGACCGGGCTTCGGGAAGCCGTAGTGACCGGGTATGTCAGAATTAACGGTATAGGAGCGGCCGTTGGCGTATGCGACGGGCGGTTTATGATGGCGAGTATGGGAAAGGCTGTGGGAGAAAAGATTACAAGGCTGGCCGAGCGGGCGGCAGAGGAACGGCTGCCGATTATCTTATTTACTTGCTCCGGCGGAGCCAGGATGCAGGAAGGAATGATCTCTCTCATGCAGATGGCAAAGACGGCGGCGGCTATGAAGCGGCACAGCGACGGGGGGAATTTAAGCATCAATGTTCTTACGGACCCTACTACCGGCGGAGTTACTGCAAGCTTTGCCATGCTGGGAGACATTATTCTGGCAGAACCCAGGGCGCTGATTGGATTTGCCGGGCCGAGAGTTATTGAGCAGACGATTCGGCAGAAACTTCCAAAGGGTTTTCAGCGCTCGGAATTTCTGCTGGAGCATGGATTTGTGGACGAGATTATAGAACGTCATAATCTGAAAGAAACGCTGGGGCGTATTCTCAAACTTCATCAAAGCGATAACGCTGGAAAGGTGCAGGAAGATCATCCGGCGGGAAGAACGGTAGAAAAACCGGACGTTAAGGCAGAGGCAGGAATGAAAGAATCTTGCAGATACCAGGATATCCCGGCGTGGGAGAGAGTGCAGATTTCCAGAAAGGCAGACAGGCCGTCGGGAAACAGCTATATACAGGCATTATTCCCGGATTTTATCGAACTTCATGGGGATCGCTATTATGGAGATGATAAGGCAATCGTAGGGGGAATCGCTCAGTTTCATGGAAGGCCGGTTACGGTAATTGCTCAGACGAAAGGCTGTACCACGAAGGAAAATATTGAGAGGAATTTCGGAATGCCGTCGCCGGAAGGATACCGAAAGGCGCTGAGGCTGATGAAGCAGGCAGAGAAATTCCATCGTCCGGTTATTTGCTTTGTGGATACGCCGGGAGCCTTCTGCGGATTAGAAGCGGAAGAGCGGGGACAGGGCGAGGCAATCGCAAGAAATTTGTATGAAATGTCGAATCTTGAAACTCCGATTCTCTCAATTGTAGTGGGAGAAGGGGGAAGCGGAGGGGCGCTTGCCATGGCTGTGGCAGACGAGGTATGGATGCTGGAAAATGCAGTATATTCAATTCTGTCGCCGGAAGGATTTGCAAGCATTTTATGGAAAGACG
Source organism: uncultured Lachnospiraceae bacterium (assembly GCA_949742505.1). Taxonomy (GTDB): domain Bacteria; phylum Bacillota; class Clostridia; order Lachnospirales; family Lachnospiraceae; genus Claveliimonas. The sequence continues at coordinate 23,016 of CATJPU010000296.1, forward strand.
GCGGGCGCGCCGAGGAGGCGGCGGAACTAATGAAAATGACTGCAAAAGACTTATTGGGGCTTGGGATTGTGGAACAGGTCATTCCAGAACCGGAAGCGTTTTCCGAAGAGACGCTGGAGTCCGTAGCAGACCGTCTGGAAGCGGAGATTGCCGGATTTCTTGAAAAGTATACGGCGCTGGATACCAAAGAGCTGCTTAAAACCCGTTACCAGAGATTCCGGGAAATGTAAGAAAATTAGTTGATTCTTTCCCCGGAAAGTGGGTATAATAAGTGCAGTAAAAATTTCCGCTTGTGCCGCCCGGCGTTGCGTGAGAAAGCGCTCTGTTCCCGGCAGGCAGCTCTGGGCGGCTCGGGTGGAAAAATTTTAAATGTTGGAAGAGGGAGCGTATGGACGCGTACAAGACGGTGAACGATGTTTTGGTTAATCTGATTAACGAAGTGTGGGTGCTGGAAGGAAAGGCTATTATTACAGGAGAATTTCAGGATCTGACGAATAACGATATGCATGTGATTGAAGCCATCGGCAAAGGCGGGGGGGATAATATGTCTTCGATTGCGAAGAGGCTGAATATCACTGTAGGAACGCTGACTTCTTCCATCAACAGACTGGTTAAGAAAAATTATGTGGAGCGATTCAGGAGCGAGGAAGACCGGCGCATTGTGCTGGTGAAACTACTGGATAAGGGAGTGCGGGCATTTGATCATCATGCGGAGTACCATCGCAGGATGACGGAGGCAGTGCTTGCGAAGCTTAAGGAGGAGGAAATTCCGGTGCTGGTGAAGACACTGGCAGGGTTTTCAGAATTTTTCCGGGAATATCGTACCTATACCTCGTCGGACGATAGTCCGCCGGTCCGAAGGGCATAAGTTAAGGTGTGCCTGGAAGGTATATCTTGTCGGACAATAGTCTGAATGTGAGTAATTTATAGATAGCAGGCAGGAAGGTGCATGGAACGTATACTTTGTCGGACGAAGTCCGCCTGCCCAAAAGGCATGCCTAAGGCGTGCCCTTGGGTATGAGTTACGGTCTGCGCACTTTTTTGCGATAGAATCCTTCAAGATAATTTGTTGAATGGATTGAAATAGGATGCCTGAATGGATTATAATGTGAAGAAAGAATCTAATTTACAGAGAGAATCAAGGAGGATATACTATGGCACAGGGATACAAAGGATTAGAAGCGGCGATTACCGCAATCAGAGAGAAGACAGATTTTGTTCCGGAGACGGCGCTTGTTCTTGGCTCCGGCCTTGGTGGGTTTGCGGAGAGAATTGATGTAAAAGCAGAGGTAGAGTATACGGATATTGAGGGATTTCCGGTATCAACAGTAGCGGGACACGAGGGTAAATTTATCTTCGGATATGTGAAGAAAGTTCCGGTTGTCGTGATGAAAGGAAGGGTTCATTATTACGAAGGCTACGAGATGGAGGATGTGGTGATGCCAATCCGGCTGATGGGTATGCTGGGAGCTAAGACATTAATTCTGACTAATGCGGCAGGCAGCGTGAATCTGGATTATAAGCCGGGGGATCTGATGATTATTGAGGATCAGATTTCCGCGTTTGTTCAAAGTCCCTTAAGAGGACGCAATATGGAAGAGCTGGGAACCCGTTTCCCGGACATGAGCTGTATTTACGACAAAGAGATACAGGATAAGATTGAGGAAATAGCAAAGGAACTTAAGGTATCCGTTAAGAAAGGGATATATCTGCAGTGGCAGGGTCCTAATTATGAGAGCCCAGCAGAGATTCGGATGTTCAGAGGACTGGGCGCGGATGCGATTGGTATGAGTACCGCATGCGAAGCGATAGCCGCAAGGCATATGGGGCTTCGGGTCTGCGGGATTTCCTGTCTGACGAATATGGCGGCAGGGATCTTAGACCAGCCCTTAGACCACAAAGAGGTTCAGGAGGTTGCCAATCAGGTAAAGGATTCTTTTGAAGCGCTTGTGTCGGAGATGATTGCCAGAATTTAGACGGGAGCTGCGGACAAGCGGCAGAAGGCGTAACAGTACAGATCGTCTTTGGCGCTTGCGGCAGCGGTATTAGCTCTTTAGAGTGATGAGAAATTCCTGACTGCAGGAAAAGAAGCGGGAGGAGATCAGTACGATGATATATAAATGCAGTATATGCGGTTATATTTTTGATGAAGAGAAGGAAGGCAGGAAGTTTTCAGAGCTGTCAGAATGTCCGCTTTGCAGGCAGCCTGCGGATAAGTTTGTTCCGGTAGAAGAAGAGATGTCTGCAGATGCCGGAACCGGAGAGGCAAACGTCTCTGCAGAAGATGAATCAGAAGCGGGGGCCGGAGAGATTTCTCTGGATTATCCGAAGGAGACCCGGAAGACGGATGCGGATTACCGCTATATGAAGGAGATTCATGAGATGGCGGTTACCGGAAAGAGCATCATTGAGGCTATGGGAACGCGGATGCCGATGCCGGATTGGGATGATATTCTAATCCTTGGCGCCCAGTTAAATCCCATGCCTTTGGATGAACATGCGCCGGTATCTACTATGACAGTGATTGGGAAACATGCCAAGAAACCGATGATACTTGGAACACCGGTGTACATTTCCCATATGTCTTTCGGAGCGCTGTCCAAGGAGACCAAGACGGCTATGGCCATGGGAAGCGCTATGGCGAAGACGGCTATGTGCAGCGGAGAAGGCGGAATCCTGCCGGAGGAGAAAGCAGCGGCCTATCGTTACATATTCGAGTATGTGCCGAATCGGTACAGCGTGACAGACGAGAACTTAAGGAGTTCCGACGCCATTGAGATTAAGATTGGACAGGGAACCAAGCCGGGGATGGGCGGACATCTGCCGGGAAGCAAGGTGACGCCGGAGATTGCAAAGATTCGGAATAAACCGTTGGGAGAAGACGTCATCAGTCCGTCAAAACTTCCGGGAATTGATACCAGGGAAGACTTAAAGAAACTGGTTTCTGAGCTTCGCAGACGAAGCGACGGGCGGCCGGTAGGAATCAAGATAGCGGCAGGCAGAATTGAACGGGATATGGAGTTCGCGGTATCTGCAGAACCGGATTTTATCACGATTGACGGAAGGGGCGGAGCAACGGGAGCGTCCCCGGCAATCATTCGGGATGCGACAAGCGTTCCGACGATTTATGCGCTGCATCGCGCCAGAAAATATCTGGACAGTATCCGGTCGGATATTGAACTTGTGATTACAGGCGGATTGAGAGTATCCTCCGACTTTGCCAAGGCAATAGCTATGGGCGCGGACGCAGTTGCAGTTGCTTCAGCGGCGATGGTGGCCGCAGCCTGCCAGCAGTACCGGATCTGCGGTTCCGGGATGTGTCCGGTGGGAGTAGCTACGCAGGATGAGACGCTTCGCGGCAGGCTGCATGTGGAGGCGGCCGCGAAGAGAGTTGCCAATTACTTAAACTGCTGTACCAGAGAGCTGGAGACATTTGCCAGAATTACCGGGCATGAGGATATTCATGAATTAACGGTGGAAGATTTGTGCACGATTAGCCGGGAGATTTCAGAATTTACCAATATCCGGCATGCATAGCGAATCGTTAGGCGATAGCTGCGATAAGTCTTTTAACAGTGGGTTATTCGTACATTAGTTCCTGCGGGGAGTCTGCCCGCAGGACTTTTCAGGTGTCCGGCTTACGGATAAAGATAACGGAAGGAGTGTACCGGGAATGGTAGAGCTGAATGAGAATGCAGTTGCTTATATGAAGAAGAGAGGGTTTCAGGATATTGTTCTTGATGTAATCCGGTATACCAGCTGATGCGCGCCTCCGCGTATGGAGATATCAGTAGGATTTGCTGATAAGACGAAAGAGTACTATATAGAGAACGATTATATTCGGGAACAAAGCGTGTTTGGCTGGGTGTATTATCCGGCGAAGGGAGTGGAACTTAGCGGTCGGATTGCGATTCGTTATATGGAATATCCCTGGCTCAGCACTTTTGAGATCGAAGGAATCCACGCTGTAACCGAAGATGGAGAATTAGATGATAAAAGGGCATGAGATGAAGAAGAACAGACAGATTATATTAACGGAAGGACCGATTCTAAAATCGCTGGTTGCGCTGGCGGTGCCGATTATGGCATCGTCTTTTTTGAATACGGTGTATAGTATTACGGATATGGCATGGATTGGAATGCTTGGCTCAAAGGCGGTAGCAGGCGTGGGAGTGGGAGGCATGTATATCTGGCTGTCCCAAGGGTTATCTTCCCTTGCAAGAATGGGAGGTCAGGTTAACGTAGCCCAGGCATTTGGCCGGGGGAAAAAAGAAGAAGCGGCAGACTATGCAAAGGCGGCGCTGCAACTTGTTCTGGTGTTTGGCGTCTTGTTTGCGTCAGTCAGTGTGGTTTTTGCAGAGGGACTTGTATCGTTCTTTCACCTGGGGGACGCTGCAGCAGTCCGGTATGCGCAGAGCTATCTTAGAATTACCTGCGGTCTGGTTATATTTTCCTATCTGACGGTGGTGCTGACAGGGATTTATACAGCCCAGGGAGATTCTAAGACGCCTCTTCTGGCTAATGTTATCGGACTTGTACTGAATATGGTTCTGGACCCGGTATTGATTCTTGGCATTGGTCCGTTTCCAAAGATGGAGGTAAATGGTGCGGCTGCGGCTACGGTGCTGGCGCAATTTATGGTGATGCTGGTAATGATGCTTAAGGCGGGGGCTGGCAGCAGAGAGCATAATGTTCTGGCAGGAATCCGTATTCTGAAGCTGTCAGAACGCAGATACTATAGAGGTGTGTTTCGGATTGGGACGCCGACAGCGATACAGGGAACGGTATACTGCATGATTTCGATGGTTCTTGCCCGGATGGCGGCGTTCTTCGGACCAGGCGCAGTAGCGGTACAGCGCGTGGGAGGTCAGGTAGAGGCGTTGTCCTGGAATACGGCAGACGGTTTTGCGGCGGCAATCAACGCATTTACGGCACAGAATTACGGCGCAGGTCAGATGGAGCGGGTAAGAAAGGGATATCGCATCTCCTTCTGGACGACGGCTGTGTGGGGAGGCCTGATTACACTTGTATTTCTCTGTTCTCCAAGACTGATTTCGCAGATTTTCTTCTATGAAGCGGACGTTATCAGGGAATCGGTGGGCTATCTGATTATCATTGGAATCGGAGAGGCCTTTATGTGCGTAGAACTTATGACGGTAGGAGCGTTGTCCGGTCTGGGAAGGACGAAACTCTGCAGCATTATCAGCATTATATTTACCGGCTCAAGAATTCCCCTTGCTCTGATACTTTCCAGTACTTCTCTGGGGCTTAAGGGAATCTGGTGGGCGCTGACCTTATCCTCCATTGCGAAGGGAGTAATCTTTACGGCCGCCTTCCGGCGCGTGTCTGTACACCGGATAAATCAGATATCATAAAATTCCTCCCATGAAACATCTGCATCAGTAATATTTTTCATTGGTGAGAATTCCCTCGTACTGTTTCTTATGAAACCGTTTGGTAAATAGCTTGCATTTGCACAGGAATATGTAGTAGACATTTAATCCGCATCCGCGCAATGTCTCAAAATTACCCTGTCCCTTTGAGATGAGCAGGTCTGCATTGTGAATAATCCGGGAGGCCTCTTCAGAAATCTTAGGCAGAAATGTTCCGGTGATGCCGGTTCCGTTTCCGGTTACCCGCGCGATATCAGTCAGCCCTGTTTGAATAGCGTCTTCCATCGTAGCGTCATTTAAGGCCGGCATTCCCCGGACGATAATATCTACCTGAATATCCGGGAACTGGGACTGAATAGCCCGGATTAACAGCTTGTCCAGAACGACCTCCCCGCAATTATCGGTGATATAGGTAAGGGTCCTGGCGTTTTCCAAATCCGTATACAATTCCAGGAAGATGTGTTCGTCAATTTCCTGATTAGGGGCTCCTGATAATAATTCAAATAATTTGTCGCTGTCTACGTTGTCAAGCGCGCCGAAGTCAATATAATTTCCGATCATTACATACTGTATGGCCCGCTTAATGGGATTGTCCGAAGACTTGATATCGGCGGATATTTTAGCCTCCTGCTCCAGCATCAGTCTGTTAAAAGATTGCTTAATCTCTGTGAAATCGAAGGAATAACCGAACATTTCTTTCTGAAGATTCAGGATATAGTCTGTCACAACGGGAGCGCCTTCTTCGGGTTTGGCGGATGACAGGATGGTGAAAATCCGTCTCATGTACTCCATTCGTTCTGTTTCGGAGGCAGTCTCCGGGTAATCTCCTAAAAATTTGTTAGCCATGCACTTGAGGCATTCAGAATTCCATCTTGTAGTCATATTTCTTCTCCTTATCGAAAATTATAAATCGTTCTGTGTCTGCTATAGTATGGTTTGCACAGGCAGGCAATAATTATGAAATATTTATTTTTGGCTTTTGGTTTTGGCATCTATCTATTATACTATACCATATTGGACATTGGTCGTCCAATAATATAGGGGAATGTCTGAACAATATAGATTACAGAGGTGAGGAAGAATGCCGGAGAGAAGAAAAGGCCGTTTTGGTTTAATCTTACGATTTTCAAGAGAAGCGAAGAGATATTTTTTCATTGTACTGGCGGCGTCCTTTGTATCTACGGTTCTCAATGCGCTGATTCCAAAGATTTTCAGCTTTACCATAGACGAGGTGCTGGCGCCGGGAGGAATCTCGTATTTAAAGGAGCATTTGTGGATATTGTCGCTTCTGGTTGCCGGGATAGCGCTGGTTAATGGGGCTGCCATTTATTTATATCGGAGCAATACGGCAAAGGCGGGAGAGACCTTCGCGAAGAATATGAGGGACATGCTGTTTTTTCATGTGCAGCGTTTGCCGATGAGCTGGCACAGTAAGAATCAGACAGGGGATATTATCCAGCGGTGTACGACGGATGTGGAGACGATTCGGAATTTTGTGGTGACGCAGGTGTTAGAGGTATTTCGGACAGTATTTCTGCTGGCAGTTTCTCTGGGAATGATGTTTTCTATGAACCGGAAACTGACGCTGGTTGCGCTGGCATTTATTCCAATTGTAATGGCATACTCAGGAGTCTTTTACCAATTGATTGCAAGGAATTTTACCAATGCAGACGAGGCGGAAGGGGAGCTGTCTACGGTAGTGCAGGAAAATGCCACCGGGGTCCGGGTAGTGCGTGCATTCGGCAGGGAAAGATTTGAAATCGACAGGTTTGACGAGAAGAATCATGTATTTGCCAGGCTTTGGATTAAGCTGGGAACGCTGTCGGGGCTGTACTGGGGAGTGGGAGAGCTGATTACGGGATTTCAGGTTATCTTTATTATTACCCTTGGAGCGATAGAAGCGGTACATGGGAATATTACCGCGGGAGAATTTATTGCCTTTGCTTCGTATAATACGACGCTGGTGTGGCCGGTGAGAAGTCTGGGACGTATCCTGTCAGAGATGAGCAAGGCGGGCGTGTCCTTTGACCGGGTGAATTTTATTTTGGATTCGGCTGAGGAGGATATGTCAGAAGCGGGAAAAGAGCCGGAGCATATGGACATTGCTTTTGAGCATGTGACCTTCGGATATGAAGAAGGAGGTAAGGTTCTGGAGGATGTGTGCGTTCACATTCCGGAGGGAGCGACTTATGGAATTTTAGGAGGGACCGGGAGCGGCAAGTCCACTCTGGTGCATCTTCTGGACCGGCTCTATGATCTTGAGGAAGGGAACATATTTATTGGAGGAGCGGATATTCGCGAGATTTCCAGAGGGTGGCTGCGGGAACATATCGGCATCGTGCTTCAGGAACCCTTTCTTTTTTCCAGGACCATTCGCGAAAATATTGCCGCCGCGAACCCTTCCGCTTCGATGGAGGAAATCCGGGAGGCGGCGCGGATTGCCTGCGTGGATGACGCGATTATGGGATTCCCCGACGGTTATGAGACGATGGTGGGAGAGCGCGGGGTTACCTTATCCGGCGGTCAGCGCCAGAGGGTGGCCATTGCCAGAATGCTGCTTGCGAAAGCGCCTATTATGGTATTTGACGATTCTCTGTCAGCGGTGGACGCCCAGACTGACTCCCGAATCCGAAAGGCGCTGAAAGAGAAAATGAAGGATGCCACAGTAATTTTGATTTCCCACCGGATTACAACCCTGATGGAAGCGGACCGGATTCTGGTGCTGAATCATGGAAAGGCAGAGGAAATGGGAACCCACCGGGAGCTGATTCATAACGGAGGAATATATCAGAAAATCTATGAGATACAGATGAATCGTGATGACAGACGGCTGCTGGAGGAAGGATGATGAGACGGGATTTTGCTGCTTGTGCGGCAGGCAGCTCCCGATCGAACAGGCAGAAATTTTGCATCTGCAGCAGGAGCGGGGCTTAAAGGAGGGATGAGAAATGGAGAACAGGAAGGAAAAAGAGATGGAACAGAAGAATTTCAGCCTGTCTATATGGAAGAAGATGCTGCCCTTCTTCCGGCCTTATTATCATTATTTTGCAACCACAGTCAGCTTAAATGTGCTGCTGGTACTGATGGACGCAGGGGTTCCTTTGTTTCAGAGCTATGCCATCGACCATTTTATTGTGCCGGGGAGCCTGAAGGGGATCGGCCGGTTTGCCGTTATTTACGGGCTCGCGATTATCGTGCAGACGGTGAGTCTGTTTTTCAGCGTGCGCGCGGCGATTCATATTGAGATGAATGTAGGGAAGGATTTGAAACGGGCGCAATTTGTTCATCTGCAGAAGCTTTCTTTTTCCTATTATAATACGACTCCGGTGGGGTATATTCACGCCAGAGTTATGAGCGATACCCTTAAGATTGCGACAGTGCTTGCCTGGGGGTTGGTGGACATGTTCTGGGCCTTCGCCTATGTGGCCGGCGTGTTTGGGATTATGTTTGTGCTGAACTGGCGTTTGGCATTGATTGTGCTGCTGGTGGTTCCGCTGATCGCACTTCTTACGTCTTTTTTTCAGAAGCGGATGCTGCTTTGGAATCGGAAAATCAGGGAAACCAATTCTGAGATTACGGGAGCCTTTAACGAAGGGATTACCGGAGTACAGACCAGCAAGACGCTGGTTATGGAAGGGTTAAATGATAAGGCGTTCCGGGAGATTACCGGCCGGATGAAAGAAAGTTCTATGACCCTTGCGAAGCTGACTGCTGTTTACATGCCGCTGATTCTATTTTTCAGCTCTATGGTAACGGCGTTTGTGCTGGCGAGAGGCGGGTACTTTGTACAGAACCAGTTGATTGCGCTGGGGACGCTGTCTGTGTTCTTATCGTATGCAGTGGGAATCTTTGAGCCGATTCAGCAGCTTGCAAGGCTGTTGTCAGATCTGATATCCTGTCAGGCAAATATTGAGCGGGTGACGGATTTGCTGGAACAGGAACCGAATATTACGGATTCACCGGAAGTGCGGGAGAGATACGGCGATTCCATGCATCCGAAAAAGGAAAACTGGGAGCCGATAAAAGGAGATATTGAATTTCGGGATGTGACGTTTTGCTATCCAGATGGAAAGGAAAATGTGCTGGAGCATTTTAATCTGAAGATTCCGGCGGGAACTACGGTGGCGATTGTGGGGGATACCGGCGCCGGTAAATCGACGATTGTCAATCTGGCGGGGCGGTTCTTTGAACCCACCGAAGGGAAGATTCTCATTGACGGCAGAGATTACAGGGAGCGTTCCCAACTCTGGCTTCACAGCCAGATTGGCTATGTGCTGCAGAATCCCCATCTTTTTTCCGGAACAATTCGGGAGAATATCCGGTACGGAAGATTGGAGGCGACGGATGCGGAGGTAGAGGAGGCCGCCAGACGTGTATCGGCTGACCAGGTGATTTCCCGGCTGGAAAGGGGGTATGATACAGACGTAGGCGAAGGCGGCAACCGGCTGTCGACAGGGGAAAAGCAGCTCATTTCATTTGCCAGGGCGATTCTTGCGAAGCCGGCTATTTTCGTACTGGATGAGGCTACGTCCTCCATAGATACTTGGACGGAGCAGTTGATTCAGAAGGCAATCGATCTGCTGCTTGAGGGGCATACTTCATTTATGATTGCGCATCGGCTGTCTACAGTGAGAAATGCAGATATGATTCTGGTGATGAAGGATGGGAAGATTGTTGAGCAGGGGAATCACAGAGAACTGATTCGGAAGAAAGGGCAGTATTACCAGTTATATTCGAAGCAGTTTGAGGAAGAGCGGATGCTGGAGGTATTTCGATGACTTGCAGTCATTGCTGTTTGCTTCACTTCCTTAATAATCGCTATTATGAAATAACGATCTGCCGCTATATCATGAACGCCGCCGGGTGAAAAGACCCCGCGGCGGTTTTGCCGGAGCGTATCGGCAACTATTGCGTAGGCCCATGTCATGTTATATCCAGTTCTTCCGTAATTGTCCATTCAGCTACCTACTAAACTGTACATGAACATATCCGGTGTCGGCGGCTGTGAAGTGTTTGGCTGCAAATCGGACGTCCTCCTTTAATGAAATTGGCGAAAAGTAAAAAAGAGAAAGCGTATGTTACTCATGCGCTTTCTCTCTCTGTCTCTCTTTACACTTTCCTGAAATCTAGTATAGAGTATTTGGTGAAAATAGTCAATATTCAGATGGATAAAGTAGAGAAATATATAAATATTGTATGAAGGTCTGCCTGACAGTGATATGGATATTATGTCTATATTTAGAGGGATGGGGGCAAATAATTGTGCAAAGCAATGAAAATTATAGTGCAAAGGTTTGACAAGCGTAACCGAAAAGGGTATACTTAATAGTATCAGTGTGTATAGTTATGACTGGGACTTTACACAGAATATTAAGCAAATATAACAATAAGGGAGGAAGATATCATGGTATCTCAAAAAGTAACAATCTCAAATCCTACAGGAATTCACGCTAGA
>CATJPU010000297.1 GCA_949742505.1 uncultured Lachnospiraceae bacterium
CATTATTTGAAATAGACACGCATAAAATAAAGGTAATGAAGAGCAATTAAATCTATCTCAAGGAGGATGAACAGTGAAACGAATATTTCGTAGGAATCAAGTAATCATTGCGGCTCTGGCTGTTATGATTGCGGTTGCAGGGTATCTGAATTACTCCGGGCGTATTTTCGGAGGAGATAAGGATGCGGCGGAGGCCAACAGCGAGCTGGCTAACATGGAGCTTCTGGACATATCGGAGGAGGATTTGGCGGAGACAGACGGGGAGATTGCAAGCAATGACAGCGAAGAGACCGACGGAACAGTAGAAGGAACGCCTGGGGAAGCGGTACTTACCAGCGGAGAGGCAAACGCAGTTGTGGCGGAGGCCAAGGTCACCAGAGAACAGGTGCGGGCGAAGAATAAGGAATCCCTGATGGAGATTATTGACAATCAGAACTTAAGCGACGAGCAGAAACAGGATGCAGTCAATCAGCTCCTGGTGCTGACCGACCTTACCGAGAAGGAAGCGGCGGCAGAGACTCTGCTTGCTTCTAAGGGCTTCGACCAGGCTGTAGTCAGCCTGACGCAGGAAGGCGCGGATATTGTGGTCAGCGCGGCGGAACTCTCCGATGCGAATCGGGCTCAGATTGAGGATATCGTGACCAGAAAGACTGGGATTGCGGCAGAGAATATTGTGATAACGCCGATTAATTCGGAAGGAAAATAAGCAGAAGATACATAGAGCCAGAATAACAGTATAAAGGCACATGGAACAGTATTGTAAGCCATGTGCCTTTTTGCGTTTACTTAGACGATTTCGTCTTCATCAAATGCGTACGTATTACTGATGTGGATATTCCAGGTAGAAGAACGGTTCAATTCCGTTGATTTTCTTTTTACTATTTTGGTATTGATTTCCAGGGAATGAGCATTGGCTTCTCTGGGATTTTTTAATAGTGCAAATGCAGTCTCGATTGCATGCTTTCCAATTTCGTAAGCCGGCACACCGACAGTGGTCAGGGGAGGATCGATTAATGTGCTTACATAGATATTATCGAAGCCTATGATTGCAATATCACTGGGGATTTTAATATTCAGTTCATGTATTGCCTTGACTGCGCCAATCGCAATCTCATCGTTACCGCAGAAGATTGCGCTGACGGAAGGCGTCTGGTTTAACAGCTTTTCTTGCAGACGGTATTTCGCCGTCCAACGGAGTAGACCACAATGGACCGACGGCCGCTATGAAATCAATCAGCAAGCTGAATCATCTGCGTATTTCGAACGGCGTAATTTACAACCAGAAAATTAATCCTACGGCAGTTGCCACGCCGGAAGGCACGCGCAAGCTTTCTCAGATGATACGTACTTATATTAACTTAGGCGGTCATGTTCAGTTTAACATGGTAACGGCGGAGCAGTTGAAGGAAGCTCAGGACAAACCAGAGGATTATAAGAGTCTGGTGGTTCGTGTGGCTGGATACAGCGCATTCTTTAACGAACTTTCAAAGCCGGTGCAGGATTCTATTATTACCAGAACAGAGATACAAGAAGTATGCTAATAATTTGAAAGGTTTTTGGCTTTATGCCAAAAATCTTTCGTTAAAAGTGAGGTGCAAAAATGGAGAAAGCGGTTATATTTAATATTCAAAGATTTAGTGTTCATGATGGAAATGGCATTCGCACAAATATATTTTTTAAAGGATGTCCGCTGCGTTGCGAGTGGTGTTCAAACCCGGAATCCCAGAGAAAAGAGATGGAGTTTGAATTTGTGGAAAAAGATTGTATGGGGTGCGGCGAGTGTGTTAAAATATGCCCTGTGGGAGCCCGGATTTCACCGAAAGAGATAATCAGGGAAAAATGTACAAAGTGTATGCAGTGTGCAAAGTTCTGCCCAAAAGACGCGCTAAAAACTGCCGGACGAACTGCATAAAATAAACGTCCATGTCGCATGAGAGACTTGCGGTTATATGGACTGGGAACGGGCGGGAAAGGTTCTTACCAGAGTAGATTTGGTCCTGTATGATTTAAAACATATGGACAGTGAATAGCATAAGAAATTTACCGGGGTCGGCAATGAACTGATTCTGGACAATGCACGCAGGCTTGCGGCGGTTAACCCGGATAAAATTATATTTCGTGTTCCTTTGATTGGAAATGTAAACGCTACAAAAGAGAATATTCGTGCGGTTGGAGCATTTGCAAATGAATTAAAAGTGAAACGCGTGGATCTGCTCCCTTATCATGAGCTTGGCGTGCCGAAATATGAGAAGCTTGGGCGGAGTTATTCGGAAAATGAGTTTTATACGCCGTCAGAGGAAGAAAAAGAACAGTTAAAAAATATTTTGGAAGAAATGGGAATCGCTGTGACGATAGGAGGATAAAGCAGGAAAGAACAGGAAGAAGGAAAATGGAAGAGATTTTTAAGCAATTATATGGGGAATTGGATAGTTTATATAAGCGGAGACTTTGATGCTGTAGAAATCGGGGAAGCCGTGCGGCCTGCCAGGATGATTACGCCACCTTCAGTATTATGCGGAAAGCTCAGTTTATGGCATGGAATTTGGAAACGCTGGAAGCTTATCTGCAGGATGTGAAAGAAGCAGAACATGCAGGACGCAATCTGGTAAGCGAGAAGTATGGATATATGATGGAACATACCTCGCCGGCAGAATACCTGCAGATTAAAAAGCTGCTTCCAGATGTTGGGAAAACAAAAGAGAAGGTAATTGGGGATATTATGAAGATACTTATGGAACAGACAGAGCTATTTTTCAAGACATAACCGCAATAATTAAAGGGTTCTCGTCCGTTGTATTCTAAGGATGATATGTATTTTACATCTATAGAGACTTATACAGAAGGGGAATTAAAAACATACTCAGAAGCTACATTGAAATTATATTATCAATGGATTCTGAAGCTGCAGACAGAAGAAAAATCCATTGTATATCAAATATATGATAATATGGTAAAAGAGTATGGGTATCGTAGTGTAAAAGAAGCGGCATTGAATCATTAACTTTTATAATTAAGGAGACTAACTAATGAAAATACTGATTCTTGGAGGAAGTTATTTTTTTGGGCGTATTTTTGCCTGGCAGGCCTGCAGCCGGCACGATTTGGCAGTCTTAAACCGGGGCACATACACCCTGAAAAATCAACGGGTAAAGCAATTGATTCTGGACAGGCATGATACCGGGAGAATCAGAGAATTACCTTCTGAAGAATATGATGCAGTGGTTGATTTTGGTTCATCGTTTGGATGCAGAAATCTGGCAGGAGGAAGAAAACTATGAGAGTACCGATTGAGACAAGCGCAAGGCATGTTCATCTAAGCCGGGAAGATTTTGAGATTCTATTTGGAAAAGGTAAAGAATTGACTGTAAAAACACCGCTCAGCCAGCCGGGCCAGTATGCCTGCGAGGAACGGGTTACGCTTGTGGGACCAAAGGGTACGTTTGAGAAGGTTTCGGTGCTGGGGCCTTTTCGGAGGGGGACGCAGGTTGAGATATCCATGAGCGATGCAAGGAAGCTGGGTGTGGACGCCGTAATCAGACAGTCAGGCGATACCGGAAATACTCCCGGATGTACGATTGTAGGTCCGGAAGGGAAGAAGGAGATTCCCCATGGAGTTATTGTGGCCAAACGCCATATCCATATGACGCCGGAGGACGCGCAGGAATTGGGTGTAGAAGATGGGGAGATCGTATCCGTACAGGCGGGCAGCCAGGAGCGCTCTTTGATTTTTTCGGACGTTGTGGTCCGCATAAGCCCTGATTATTCACTGGCGATGCATGTGGATACGGATGAGGCGAATGCATTTGCAGGCGGGAAGGGTTCTGTGGGAATGATACGAAAAATGGTAGAAATGGAATAATTAGGTTCTGATTTGTCAAATATATGAGAGAAACAGTGGTTTTCAGAGTAAACAGTTCAGCCGAAGGCCAAACGGTTGCTTTTCAGAGTCAGCTGCAAAGGAGACGGTAATGGTAAGTGAAAATGTAATGCTCTCATATTTAAAAAAATTTAATGAATATCCGTTTGTGGTCAAACTGAAAGATAAGGAATTTCAGATAGGTACAGGCAAACCATTCTTTCGCGTGATATTTCATAAAAAGATTCCTCTGACGGATTTCATGGCGAGTACCTCGCTTGCGTTAGGAGAGGCGTATATGAACGGCGATTTGGAAATCGAAGGAGACCTGTACTTTGCGCTGGATCATTTTTTGGGTCAGATGGGGCGGTTTTCGGCCGATGAATCGAAATTAAAGAAGCTGATACACACTTCTACGGCAAAAAGAAACCAGAAGAAAGAAGTCCGGAGCCATTATGATATTGGAAATGACTTTTACCAGTTGTGGCTGGACGATACGATGAGTTATTCTTGCGGATATTTTCAGAACAGCGGAGATTCGCTTTACCAGGCGCAGGTAAATAAGGTGGATTACATTTTAAAAAAGCTTCGTCTGGAAAAAGAGATGACAATTCTGGATATTGGCTGCGGCTGGGGATTTCTTTTGATAGAGGCGGCCAGAAAATATGGCGTGCGCGGCATGGGGATTACCCTGAGCAGGGAACAGTATCGAGAGTTTCAGAGGAGAATCAAAGGGGAACATCTGGAGAAAATGCTGGAAGTGAAATTAATGGATTATCGGGATTTGGCGGATATGCAGAACACGAAATTTGACCGGGTTGTGAGCGTGGGAATGGTAGAACACGTGGGGCGGGATAATTATCAGCAGTTTCTGGACAGCGTGAAGAAAATGATGAAACCGGGCGGGCTGTTTCTGCTGCATTTTATCAGCGGACTGAAAGAACATGCGGGAGATCCCTGGATGAAAAAATACATTTTCCCCGGAGGAGTGGTTCCGAGCCTGCGGGAGATACTTTCCTGTGCGGCGGAAGATAACTTTCATACGCTGGATGTAGAGGATCTGCGCATGCATTATAACCGTACGCTCCTGTGCTGGAAAAAGAATTTTGAAGAACATGCGGAAGAAATACGCAAGATGTTTGACGAGAGGTTTGTGCGTATGTGGGAGTTGTATCTGTCATCCTGTGCGGCGACGTTCCATAACGGTATCATTGATCTGCATCAGGTCCTGTTTTCTAATGGCATCAATAATGATCTTCCTATGGTGAGATGGTATTAGTTACAGTTCGTTAGTGTTGATTCTTCCTTGTGTATCTTGTGGTGAAAATATCTCCATAACAAGAATGGCATCTGCTTGGAATAATAATGCGTGTCCTTGTTGTGGCGGCAAAATCAGGGTAGTATCTTCCATAGTCTGGTTCCTGAAAGGCGCCGCTCAATCGGATAGAGCGGCAGCCCTTTCATTACTGCTCCTGTTTGTTTTTAGATGAAGCATCTTCTTGAAAAAAGCATTAAAATCACATGAGAAAATATCTGTCAAAGCTATCAGCAAATCAACGCTTGGGTTATTCAAACCCATTTCCACCTTACTGTATGTCCCAGTGGAAATTTCAACTCCATGTAATTGTAACTGTGCAACAATGTCTTTGTTCCTTAATTTGTTCTTTAATCTTAGTTTTTTATATTTGTACCAAGCAAATGGTTAGTACGCTGATTGATTCTTGCTGTTTTCTCAACGTTTTTTGTATGCTCTGTCATGCTATCACCTCAATAATCACAATATCTAAAATAGAAGCACGACAAACGCATGAGTAAATAAATTGTAAACAAAAGTACCCATTATCTGTTATAATGAAAATAAAAATGGAGATATGGATATGGAGCAGTTACTGGA
>CATJPU010000298.1 GCA_949742505.1 uncultured Lachnospiraceae bacterium
CAAATCATACTGAGTATAGCCAGGAATGCAGTGCATGCACTGCGCATTATTGTCATGAATGTACGTAATACTTCATACTCATCTTTCCATGTAGTCATATTCAGAAGTTCCCGATCTCCCATCAGCTCTTTCAAATTATTTTCCAGTGTTTTATCATAATTTTGGTCTGCGAATACATGATAATACCCGGTACAGTCTTCAGGGAGCAGACTGTCTGCCGCTTCTTTGGCCATCAGCAGGAAATTATGCTGGACCATTCCATAGGGATAATTGCCGATGGCTATGATTTCTAAGCTTCGGGTGACGGTATGATTGCCGTCGGAAGTCTGTATCTTAAGTGTATCGCCTACTTTTAGTTCAGGCAGCCATCTTCGTATTGTTTCATTTAAAATGATCTTATCGCCGCTTAACAGATCTTCCCAGGAAGCGTCGCCTTCAAGAATCCCTTTCTTCAATTCTGGAAAACAGCTTTCCGGAAGTCCAAGCAGACCTGTGATACCAACTTCCTCTGAGCCTTCAAGATCCGTTTCTATGTGCAGCCATGTAAAATCAACCACCTTTTCTACGCCGTCCAGGCGTTCAATCTGCTGTTTTAGATTATCCGTCAAAGGATTCTCCTGAATCAGGTTGTTCCATTCCCGTTCCGGATGCTCTCTGTTTCCGCTTTCGGAATTTAATTCTAATACATAATGACCGTAAATATTATTATCCGCGCCGTTTTTCGGGTTTGCGCAGGATAGTACAGTGGCAACGGTGACGACCAGTATGCCGGTAATACTCATAGAGAGTATTGTAAAAGCGCTCCGCTTCTTGTTTCCCATCAGGTTTGTTTTGGCAAGGCGGCTGACGGTAAGGTCTGTATATCCTTTCCGCAATGTCTGTTTTACCGGAGTTCCCTGATAGCGCATGGCCTCTATCGGAGAAATGCGCTGCGCCTTGCGCATAGGGACAAAGAGGGACAGATACACAGTGATAAAGGTGGCCGCGGCCGCAAAGAGATAAAACTCCCATCTATAAAGGCTGATTTCATGGCTGTCAATAATATTCTGATAAATCTGGTTCGTAGAAGAATCCAATACCTGGCCGGCGGTTTTGCAAAAAGCGGTAAGGATAGGCCGTATCAGCAGAGTGGACAGGACGAGCCCGGCAGGAACGGCCAGACAGGCAGTACACAGGCCTTCCCGCAGTACAATCTGCCGGATTTGCCGTTTCGTAGCGCCGATGGCCTTCAGTTTACCAAACTCCTGTACCCGCTGCGCCATAGAAACATAATAAATACTGTAAATTGTTATAATTCCCGCCGCTGTTACAACCAGTAATATGATGGCAATTGCAGTAAAGAAAGC
>CATJPU010000299.1 GCA_949742505.1 uncultured Lachnospiraceae bacterium
ACTGGGCGGCCCTGTGCTTTGCAGCCTTTTCCATCCATCCTGCCTGTTTCTTTTGTATCTGCCTGTTTTTCATCCGCTCTCCCTTAAAAGCGGAGCCATTCGCATAGTGCGCCCTTTTCAGTCTCCCCTTCCTTTCCGTCTCCATACCTGCTTCTTTTATCTTCGCCCCGCGCTCCGGTCTTGTCTTTATTTTATCCTGCGGTCTGTTTTCCTTTGTAAGCTCTGGTATTTTATCAGCTTTTTGGGCAGCTTTGTTATCTGCCCATTTCGTTTCTTCTTTCTGTATCTTTTTCTGTATGTTTCTTCCAAGCTCTTTCTCCAGCTTTTTTCTTCCGGCAGTTATCGCAGCTCCTGCATTGGTCGCCGCCGTTTTTTCAGCAGAAGCCACCTTCCTGCTGGCGTATCCTTCAGGGGATTCTTGGCTCGTGTCCTGCTCATCTTCTGCCGTATGGGATGCCTCTCTGGATTTCTCCTTTGCTGACACCGCCGCTTCCCTCACCAGTTCTTTTGGCATCCTTAAAGAAAAGTCCCTGACTTTCGGCTTTCCATTCTTCTCTTTCACCCTGATATCACGTATATCCTGTCACCTCCCGATAGCATCCACGAAAAAAGGGCGCCATTTCCTGTATGGCAGGCAGCGGCAAACATCTTTTCCTTTTATCGCTGTCTACAGGCAATGGCATCCCTGATCTGATTATTATTTCGTGCGTACTTTTTTACATGAACCTTTTATTTTCCGGCACATCCTTTTTTACTCTGCATCCCCGGAGGTGGACATCAATGCATAGAGCTTCGTATTCTTCGGGAATGTATTTTCAAAGGGTACAATATTCCCGGAACACCGAATCAGCCCATGCCCCGCCCCTACGTTTGTGATATAGGATAACTGGTTGTCCGAGATATTCAAAAGCCTTGCCAACTCCTCCCGGTCGGTGCTTGCCTGATTCAGTAAAATCAGGAACTCACTATTGGCAAGCATCAGCCGCGCAGTATCAGATTTGAGAAGTTCGCAGGGTAGGACAAAGGCGCCTTACCGATAAAATATCGGCAGGTCTCCTACATCCTCCCTCAGAACCGGACTTACCCGTCTCCGAGTATCCGGCTCCCCATTAGTAATTTACATATCGCTTAACTGTGGATTCTCTTATGGCAGTCGCTGCATACTACAAGCGTTTTTCTCCGCTTTGCTTTCATGGCTAACTCCCAATCTGAGTTTCCTAATTCATTCAGATTTCTTACTACATGTACCTCGTATAAATCCGCATCTTTCTTACCACACAATTCGCATACGCCGGCATTCAGCCTTTGTCTGATTGTGGATTTCCAGTTAAATTTTGTTCTTTGGAACACAATATCACTAGCCTCGCCTCTCTTGCAGTCAGCGATTTTAACAGGACGCACTCTTTTTGTTCCCTCTTTTGTTTCATAAGGAACAGACCATGTTTTCTTGTCTTTATATTTCCTGATAATTTTGCGGACAGACGATTTATGCTTGCTCGCGATTGTTTTCAAACAACTATATTCCATTAAATAGCAGAAATAATCTAAGGTATGGTAATCCACTGCCAGATTATAATAATTCAGCAGCCCTCTCATTTCTGCGTTATATTGTTCTACAATCTCACTATCAGATTGGTTTAAAAGTGCCGTCCTATGGACTGGTTTGAATTTACCATCTTTTTGGATGATGATTTTCTTTGCAAACATAAATTTCTCTATCTTTTCCGTATGGGGAATTGTTAGAGCAACTTTGAGGTGTAAGGAGCGTGACTTCCGCCACTTTCCGTTCTTCATTTTATAGCCTTTGATTTCCTGGCTTCTTCGGACATTGATATCATATCCTATGAAGCGTACTTTTTCGGAACTGTGCGTTATCAGTGTCTTTTTCTCACTTAAAGTCAATTTTAACTCTTTATTCAAAAAATCCGCTATCTCCGCTTTAAGAGCAATACACTCTTCTTTTGTTCCGCATACTCCCGCCAGCCAATCATCGGCATAGCGTACAAACGTGAATTTCTTGTTTGTCTGTGGATGGCAGGGAATCTTATGTATCGCCTTTTTCAAACGTTTATGTTCGTCAATCAATTCCTGCCTTTTTGTGATGTCTTCCGTGTGGTCAATCCAATAAGAAATCTTTTTCATTTCATTATCTATTTCCCTGTATTCCGGTGTTTTCCTGTCTTTGGTATCTCTGGGCTTATCAAATCTTTTCTTGATTTCCTCAAACTTCTGGTCTAATTCATTCAAATAGATATTTGCCAATATTGGAGAACAGATGCCGCCTTGTGGGGCACCGCTGTACGTTTTATTATATTTCCAGTTCTCCGCATATCCTGCCTTTAGAAACTGCCGGATAATGTTCAGAAATTTGCTGTCCTTAATCTTCCTTGCAAGAATGTCCACTAATATTTCATGGTCGATATTATCGAAACAGCCTGTGATATCCCCTTCTATAAACCATACGACACCTGTGAAGTCAGAAGAAATCTGACGCAGCGCCGTATGACAGCTTTTATTTGGTCTGAATCCATGTGAATGGTCATGAAAGACTGGCTCATAGATTGCTTCCAATATCATTCTGACTGCTTCCTGCAATAGCTTGTCTCTAAAGGACGGGATTCCAAGCGGACGCTTTTTCCCGTTTTTCTTTGGGATATATTCCCGTCTCACGGGTTTTGCCCTGTAAATTCCGTCTTTCAGTTCGTCGATTAATTTCTTTACATACGCATCACTAAATCCATCTGCGGTATCATCATCAATTCCTTTTGTTGTTGCACCTCTGTTTGCATAGAGTTTTTGATAAGCGGCGTAATAAATATCTTCACGTAGCAAAT
>CATJPU010000300.1 GCA_949742505.1 uncultured Lachnospiraceae bacterium
AAGCGCGAAAGCGAAAGAGATTTCCAATTCAATTATTCAGTGCATTACATTCAAAGAGCAGAAGATTAATGAGAAGATTATGGCATGTATTCAAACGGAGCAGGGTTCCGATGAATAGACTAATTTTGAAAAGGAGAAAGTGATATGGAATTTGAAAAATTGCGTGAGATTATCAAAGATGTAATGAATATTGATGAAGATGAGATTACAGGGGACACGACTTTTGAGAATGATTTAGGAGCAGACTCTCTGGATATTTTCCAGATTATTATGGGAATAGAGGATGCGTTTGATATTGAGATTGACAATGAGGAAGCAGAGAAGATTGTTACAGTAGGCGATGCTGTAGAACAGATTAAGAATGCTGTAAATTAATGGACTGCGATATCGCTGCAGTGTCTGTGCAGAGGTACGGTTGTATGTTACTATGAGCGGCCCTTGGGACGTGAATAGTATCGGTTGTACAGCATATCTGGGGAAAAGCCCGTAACCGGGCTTTTTCTGTGTTTAATAAAATGGAGTAAATAAGTATGAGTCGAGATTTGAAGTTACTGGAGGAGCGAATCGGATACCAGTTCTCTGACGCGGGGATTCTTCGCCGGGCAATGGCGCATAGTTCTTATGTGAATGAGAAGCATTTACCGAAACATGAATGTAATGAGAGACTGGAGTTCTTAGGAGACGCGGTGCTGGAGATTGTTTCCAGCGAATTTCTTTTTTATGAACATGAGAAACTTGCAGAGGGAGATTTGACGAAGATTCGCGCCAGTATGGTGTGCGAGCCTAGTCTCGCATTCTGTGCGAGACAGATGGGACTTGGAGATTATCTTCTGCTTGGAAAGGGCGAAGAGGCCACAGGGGGAAGAAAGAGAGAATCTATTACCTCGGATGCACTGGAAGCCCTGATTGGGGCGATATATATTGACGGTGGTTTTGCTAATGCGAAAGAGTTTGTTCATAAGTTTATACTGAATGACATGGAGAATAAGAAGCTCTTTTTTGATAGCAAGACTATCTTACAGGAGATGGTACAGGCGGATTTTACGGAGGCAATTTCCTATCGTCTGCTTGCGGAGGAAGGACCCGACCATAGCAAGACCTTTGTGACCGCTGTTTATATAGGAAAGAAAGAATACGGTCAGGGCAGGGGAAGAACAAAGAAATCGGCGGAACAGCAGGCGGCTTATCAGACGATTCTGCTGCTGCAGAAGGAAGGCAGCTGTGAACGGAGCAAACAGTAAGGTATCATGTGAAGCAGGTGATGTATGTATTTAAAAAGCATAGAGGTGCATGGGTTTAAATCCTTTGCCCATAAGATTGTATTTGATTTCCACAACGGGATTACGGGAATTGTAGGACCGAATGGGAGCGGAAAGAGTAATGTAGCGGATGCGGTGCGGTGGGTGCTGGGCGAGCAGCGGATTAAGCAGCTCCGGGGCGGAAGTATGCAGGATGTTATTTTCTCGGGTACGGAGAGCCGGAAGCCCTTAAGCTACGCATATGTGGCAATTACACTGGATAATTCGGATCATCAGTTAGCGATTGACTATGAAGAAGTGACGATTGCAAGGAAGCTGTACCGTTCCGGAGAAAGTGAATATCTGATTAACGGCGGAGCCTGCAGGCTGAAGGATGTGAATGAGCTGTTCTATGATACAGGTATTGGGAAGGAAGGTTACTCCATTATCGGTCAGGGACAGATTGATAAGATTCTGAGCGGAAAACCAGAGGAGAGGAGAGAACTTTTCGACGAAGCGGCGGGAATTGTCAAATTCAAGCGCCGTAAGAATATGTCCCTGAAAAAATTAGAAGACGAGAGGCAGAATCTGGTTCGTGTTAACGACATACTGGCAGAGTTAGAGAAACAGAGAGAGCCGTTAGGACGGCAGGCCGAGACAGCAAAGGAATACCTGAAAAAAAGAGAAGAGCTGAAGACTTACGATATCAATATGTTTCTCTTAGAGACGGCAAGGCTGAAAGAACAGATTCAGGATATACAGGACAAGCTTGCGGTGACTAAAGAAGAACTGGAGAAGGCTTCCGCTGATTATAGCAATATGAAAGAAGAATATCAGGCGGTGGAAGAGCAGATGGACAGTATTGATGATTCCATTGAGCGCTATAAGTCTAAGCTGAATGAGACGAACCTCTTAAAGCAACAGTTAGAAAATGAGATTGCTTTGCTAAAGGAACAGATTAACAGCGCGCATACGGCCGACAGGCATTTTGCAAAACGCGTCGATGCAATTCACGAGGAGATTAAGACCAGGGAGGAGAGTCTTGCGCAGTTATCTGCGGAAACCAGCGAGCTGAAGGAACAGCTCGCGGCGAAACAGAAAGAGGAGGCGGAGGCGAAGGAACTGCTGATTGATACCCAGACCAGAATTGCGACGCTGACTTCTGATATTGAGAAAGCGAAGAATGATATTATTGAACTTCTGAATAATCGAGCCTCCACAAGGGCCAAGATTCAGCGTTATGATACGATGATGGAGCAGATTCAGGCCCGCAAGACAGAGATGCAGGGACAGCTTTCCGATTCTCAGAATGAGATTCAGAGAGAAAATGAGAATCTGGAGGGGTATGAACGGGAATTAAAAGAGATTTCCGGGAAGATTATTACTCTGACAGAGCAAAATGACGCTTATGAGTCAAAGATTACGAAGCTGCAGAAGGAGATTGAAGAGGGAGCGGAAGAGCTTAAGAGAAGTCAGACTTCTTATCACAGGGAGCGGTCAAGGCTGGAGTCTTTAAGGAATATTACGGAGCGTTACGATGGCTATGGGAACAGTATTCGCAGAGTGATGGAGTATAAGAATCAGGAGCCGGGGCTGATCGGTGTTGTTGCGGATATCATTAAGGTGAATCAGGAATACGAGACTGCGATTGAAACCGCGCTTGGAGGAAGTATCCAGAATATTGTTACAGACACAGAGGATACGGCTAAGCGGATGATTGCATTTTTAAAGAAGAATAAATATGGGCGCGCTACATTTCTGCCTCTTACCAGCGCAGGCGGAAGGAGAGGCATGAATCGGCCGGAAGCCTTGAAGGAGCCTGGAGTTATCGGTATGGCGGATACACTGGTGCAGGTGGACGACAGATACAGAGGGCTGGCGGAAAATCTCTTAGGGAGAACTATTGTGGTGGACCATATTGACCATGGAATTGCAATTGCAAGGAAGTATCATCAATCCCTCAGGCTGGTAACGGTTGAGGGAGAGCTTCTGAATCCGGGAGGCTCCATGACAGGCGGCGCATTTAAGAATTCCAGCAATTTACTTGGCAGAAGGCGGGAGATTGAAGAATTGGAAAAGATTGTCCGCCAGTGGAAGCAGAGAATGGAGGATGTACAGAAGAGAACGGATGCTTTAAGGAATGAACGCGCTGGGTATTATGGAGTGATTGACGATATTCAGAAACAGCTTCAGGAGGCTTATGTGAATCAGAATACTGCCAGAATGAATGTGGAACAATCAAAAGGGCGGATTGAATCCGCTGCGGAGGCGGCAGAGCACGTAAAGAAAGAGACGGAGGAGCTGGATGCCCAGATAACAGAAATCAGCGACAATCAAGAATCCATTGCGCTGGAGCTTGATACATCCGAGAGCTTAGAAAAAGAGCTGACGGAGAGTGTGACGAAGACGCAGGAGACGTTGGACGGACTGCGGGCGCTGGAGGGAGAGCGCCAGAAGTCGTCGGAAGAGGCGCATCTTGCCTGCGCAGGTTTAGAGCAGCAGAATTTCTTTGCAAAAGAGAATGCAACCCGTATCAGGGAAGAAATTGTCAAATATCAGAATGAGCTGGAGAACTTAGAATCTGGTAAGGATAATGTGTCTCAGGAGATTCAGGGCAAGGAAGAACAGATTCAGGAAATCCGCCAGACAATTGAGAATTCTAAGGAATTATTTGAGGAAATTGAAACAGAAATACAGAAATCCGTTCAGGAGCGGGAGGAGTTAGGCAGACGGCACAAGTCTTTCTTACAGAAGAGAGAGGATTTATCTAAGCATATGTCTGACCTGGATAAAGAAATTTTCCGTCTGGAGAGTAGGCAGGAAAGCTAT
This sequence comes from uncultured Lachnospiraceae bacterium, assembly GCA_949742505.1. Lineage (GTDB taxonomy): Bacteria > Bacillota > Clostridia > Lachnospirales > Lachnospiraceae > Claveliimonas. The sequence goes on from CATJPU010000300.1 coordinate 4,068, forward strand.
GAAGAGGCAACAGACAAGCAGATGAATTATATGTGGGAAGAGTACGAGCTGACTTATGGTCATGCAATGGAGCTTCGGAATGAGAATCTGACTGATCTGGCAGTTATGAAAAAGCGGATACAGACTCTGAAAAATGAGATTAAGGAACTTGGTTCCGTCAATGTGAATGCAATTGAAGATTTCAAAAGTCTGTCAGAGCGCTATGAGTTCCTTAAGGGTCAGCATGACGATTTGGTTGAGGCGGAGACGACTCTTGTGAAGATTATCGAGGAGTTGGACGAAGCTATGCGTAAGCAGTTTGCGGAGCAGTTTGCGCGGATTGGAGAAGAATTTGACCATGTATTTAAGGAATTGTTCGGCGGCGGAAAAGGAACGCTGGAGCTGATGGAAGACGAGGACATCCTGGAGGCAGGGATTCGGATTATCGCGCAGCCGCCGGGAAAGAAGCTGCAGAATATGATGCAGCTTTCCGGAGGGGAGAAGGCTCTGACGGCGATTTCTCTGTTATTTGCCATTCAGAATTTGAAACCATCGCCGTTTTGTCTGCTGGATGAAATTGAGGCGGCTCTGGATGATTCAAATGTGACCAGATTTGCAGAGTATCTACATAAACTGACAAAAAATACGCAGTTTATTGTAATTACCCACAGAAGGGGAACGATGACGGCAGCGGACCGGCTGTATGGAATTACTATGCAGGAGAAAGGTGTGTCGGCTCTGGTATCCGTCAGTCTCTTAGAGGATGAGTTGGAGGAATAAGGCGTTTCTGATGGAGAATTGTTCGCTGTACTAGAGCGTGTCTGAAAATTGCTTTCTGCAAGATGCCGTCCCAATTTGCAGACACGCTCTAGTACAGTAGTATTTAACGAGTGCATGGGGCGGCCTGGCTCAGAGCTTGTCTAGAAAGTAAGGAGGAAGTTATGGAAGCAGGAAGTGGATTTTTTGACCGGCTTGTGTCGGGACTGAATAAAACGAGAGATAATATTGTGTCCGGAATGGAC
>CATJPU010000301.1 GCA_949742505.1 uncultured Lachnospiraceae bacterium
ATCAAGATCTTATTTATGGGTACACCGGCTATTTTCTAGCCGGTGCATTGCCAGTTGTCCAGCCGGAAGGCTGAATAGTTACATTTTCCAGGTAACGGTTCTGAGATTACCCAGCACTCTGTCATTCACATGTCTACTAAATTCCCTGATTCCCGCTTTGTGTCGTGTCATTTTTCCCCCTGTTATGCTATCCTTTTACCTAGAGCGTACCCCCCAAAATTCATTCCTACGATATGCCGTCCCGCTTCACACCAGATTTTACGCAGAATTTGGTCAATGTAGTCCACTACGCCTTTCAAATCTAGCGTAAAATGTGATGCAAATTGGGACGACATCTTGCAGAAAGCAATTTTGGGACGCGCTCTAGAAAGGAGGCATAAAATAAATGGATCAGAAAAAAACAGGCCGGTTTCTCAAAGAGCTTCGCAGCGAAAAAGGGCTTACTCAAGAGCAACTGTCCGAAATATTAGGGGTATCCAACCGCAGCATCTCCCGTTGGGAAAACGGAGTGAACATGCCGGATTTTGATTTGGTAATTGAACTTGCTAATTACTATCAAATCAGTATCGAAGAATTATTAGACGGAGAAAGGAAGGAAAACATGATTGATAAGAAAACGGAAGAAACCTTACTAAAAGTAGCAGATTATAGCAATCAGGAAAAAATGGTATTATCCAAACGCCTGAATCTACTGTTTATCCTCGGAGTCATTGCATTTATTCTCTATATGTTTTTAGATATCCGCGGACTGGCCTCTGTTGAAATCTATGAGAATATTGCCAACTTTGCGCTGGGACTGGTATTTGGAATCCTTCTGACAGGAGTGTTATATACCAGCCGCTATATGAGCCGGATCAGGGCATTCAAAATGCGATTGCTTCATAGATCTATTCAAAATTAGTACGCCGTTCTAACCACCCGGAGCGTGTCTGAAAGTTCCTTTTTCTTAGACACGCTCCGCACTTAATCTTTATCTTCTAAATCCCCGGTAACGGTTGATGCATGCATAGATTTCCTGTCTGCGCACTTCCGCCAGATTCCCCGGCACACTTCCCTTACTCAGGGCCCCGGGTCCGTCCTTTTCGATTCTCTGGCACACATGCTCTAAGAGTCTGCCGATTTCCTGTTTGGGATTCCGCTCCAATTGTTCTGCCACATATTTCATAATATGGCTGAGAGTAGTGGTCTGTTCGCTGTCGGGGATTTGCTCCACATATTTTAATTCTACCGTATCCCTGCCGATAGAAAAACTGTCCCTGCCAAATTGCTTTACTTTAATCTGATCATGCTTTTTCTCAATCCGGCCTACACGAAGCGTACGTCCGGCCTGCTTCCATACATCCTGAGCGCCTTCCGTGTTCTCTGACAGTCTCTCGCTTTCCGGACAGATTTTTTTAACCTGTTCCGTAATATCTAAGGCCCGGTAAGTATCCATCTGAAGTATTTTATCTGCAATATAAAAATATGCCCCGGAACTTCCTGCAACCAGAATCACCGATACGCCCTGCTGATAATAAAGGTTCTTCGCCTGATCGATAAACGGGGTAATCGGCTCTTTTTCTTTGGCTATAACCGACTGCATCAGAGCGTCTCTTACCATAAAATTCGTAGCGGAGGTATCCTCGTCTATCAACAGTGTTTTTGCCCCAGAATCTACTGCCTCAACTACATTCGCCGCCTGGGATGTGGAACCACTGGCGTCCTCCGTTGAAAAATCCACCGTATCCTTGCCATTTGGCAAATGATTAATAAATGGAGAAATATTCACATGAGACACCGCGCGTCCGTCTTCCGCACGTATTTTTACAGCGGTATCATCTGTAATCACATACTCTCTTCCATCTCCCGCTATATGGTTATATACTCCAAGTTCCAGTGCCTTTAAAAGCGTAGACTTCCCATGATAGCCTCCGCCAACAATCAGAGTAATTCCCCTTGGTATTCCCATTCCTTTCAGTTTCCCTTTGTGAGGCAGGCTAAGCTCCACCTCCATAGATTTCGGGCTTTCAAATACAATTGCTCCCTTCATAGGTTTGTCTGAGACACCGCTTTCTCTTGGAAGTACAGAACCATTCGCAACAAAAGCCGCCAAATCCCTTTTCCTTAGTTCCTCCCGAATCGCCTGCTGATCCTCTGCCAAATCCACTACCGCGCGAATCTTCCCGGCATCCAGATTCTTATAGTAAAGGGACTTCTTAACACATTCCGGCACAAACCGGAAAAGAATCTTCTCCAGCTCCGGAGCGTTGATACTCCGTCCGTTCGCCGGAAATCCCACTTCAAACCGCGCAAGAATCCGCTTTTCATCCATCTCTAAAGCCGTCCGTTCCAGCACCTGCTGCCCGCATCTTGAAATGCTCATCAATCCGCTTTTGCCCGAGCCCTTTGCCTGAAACATATAATCTGACATGCATTTTGCAAATACCCGGTTCAGATAGTCCTGCAATGCAATCCTCTGATACTTTCCGTCAAATAATTCCGCTGGAAACAACGCAGCTTTCTGCGGTACTTCTACGCTTACTTTCGAGGGAGCTGCAAATGGGTCTCCCTGTACATGATCAATGTGCAGGATATATCCCGGAAACTGATAGCTCCCCTTCAAATCTTTATAAGCCGGATAACTCTTTCTGTGAATCCGCTCTAATTCCATTCGTAACTGTCTGTCTGTGTTCATCTTTCATTCCTTCTTTCTATTTCGTCTCAATATAGCTTCATCTGTACAACCAAAACCAGATCGCTCCAAAGCAGACGGTAATCCTTCTTCTGGCTTATGCAGGAAGCGATCTTATCATTTACCGAAATGTAATCTCACCGGTTACCGGGTTCATTGCATCCACAATTGCTAATGATTCCAGCTTATAGCCCAGGTTGCGGATTATCTGTCCCCCCGGCTGAAATCCTTTCTCTATCGCAATGCCGATTCCCTCTACCACAGCGCCCGCCGCCTGTACAATCTGAATCAGTCCCTGTAACGCGCAGCCATTTGCAAGAAAATCATCAATAATCAGCACCCTGTCCTCTTCATTCAGAAATTTCTTCGAGACGATTACCTGATTTTTCGTCTTGTGGGTAAATGATTCCACCTCTGCAACGTACATCTCGCCTTCCAGATTAATACTCTTTGCCTTTTTTGCAAACACGACCGGAACGCCGAAATACATGGCTGCCACCGCAGCAATCCCGATTCCCGAAGCCTCTATGGTCAGTATCTTATTAATCGGTCTGTTTGCAAACCGTTTTTTCAATTCTCTTCCTATCTCGTCAAATAAACCAATATCCATTTGATGATTCAGAAAACTGTCAACCTTTAATACATTTCCTTCCTTTACAATCCCATCTTTTGCGATACGTTCTTCCAAAAAATTCATTATATTCTACCGTACCCTTCTTACACGCTTATCGCCTGGTTCTGCCCATTTCTTCACCCGGCCAGAAACATTGTAGCACATTGTCCGCTCTGATACCACGAAAAAAGGGAGAAATTTTAGAAATTTCTCCTGCTCTCGCGTATCCCTTCTAATATCAATTCCCTTGCTTTTTTTGCCTTTTCCGGCTCCATATCCGGAACTCCTTTCAACGGATACTCACGTCCCAGATTCTTATATTTGCCAGCCCCCATTGTGTGATAAGGCAATGCCTCTAATCCCGCCAGATTATGAAATTTTCCTATCAAACGTCCGATATTTCTCAGTTCTTCTTCATCGTCTGTAATCCCCGGTACGATCACATGACGCACAACAAACGGAATCCCCGCTTTCTCAAGCGCTCTAGCAAATTCCAGTACCGGAGCCTGCTCCTGATTGGTAAGTTCCTTATGAACCTTGGCATCGCTGTGTTTGAGATCTAAAAGCACCAAATCCGTCACCCGGAATAATCGCTCAAATTCTTGTTCTACAATCCCTGATGTATCCAGACAGGTATGAATTTCCCGTCTCTTTGCTTCTTCAAACAGCCCGCACAAAAAATCCATCTGCATCAGCGGTTCCCCTCCACTGGCCGTAATGCCCCCGTTCCGGTAAAAGGGCCTGTTCCGCTCAAACTGCCCCAGCAATTCCTCTATTGTCATCTCTGTTCCGCCCAGCATATCCCAGCTATCCGGATTATGGCAATAGAGGCATCGCATAGGACAGCCCTGAAAAAAAATAACCATTCGGACTCCGGGACCATCCACAGTACCAAAACTTTCTATAGAATGGATACGCCCCGTCCGTTTTTCAGACATGACTTTTATAACCCTTCATGGAACGTTCTGGATATCACTTCATCCTGCTGCTCTTTGGTCAGCTTATTGAAGTTCACTGCATATCCGGAAACCCGCACTGTAAGCTGAGGATACTTCTCCGGATGGGACTGGGCGTCTAAGAGCTTTTCCTTTGTAAATACATTAATATTCAGATGATGTCCGCCTTTCTCTGCATAGCCGTCCAATAAATTTACCAAATTATCAATCTGTGCGTCGCTAATATTCATAATTTTTATCCCTCCTGTTCTCTCTCGTCTGTCAGATTGGATTCCCTACATGCACAGTCCGGTTTCAGGGAAAAGCTTAAATCACCCAGACTGATATCATTTACCAGTATCTGATCCTCTTTGCCAAGAGCCCCGGGAATAATGGAAAATGTATTAGAAATTCCATCCTGCGCGTCTTTAAAAGGAAGCTTTGACACAGAACTCAAGGACGCCACCGCACCTTTGCTGTCTCTTCTGTGCATAGGGTTCGCCCCTGGTGCAAATGCTTCCCCTGCCCGTCGTCCGTCCGGAGTTGAACCGGTATTTTTTCCATACACAACGTTGGAAGTAATCGTAAGAATGGATGTGGTAGGAATACTGCCCCTGTAAGTGTGATTTCCTTTAATATAATGCATAAATTCCTTCACAACATGATAGGCAATCTCATCTACCCGGTCGTCATCATTTCCGTATTTTGGAAAATCACCTTCTACTTCATAATCCACTACAATCCCTTTGTCATTCCGAATTGTCCTTACTCTGGCATATTTAATTGCAGATAAGGAATCCGCCACTACGGAAAGTCCGGCAATACCAGTTGCAAACCATCTGGTTACTTTCTTATCATGGAGCGCCATTTGAAGCCTCTCATAACAGTATTTATCATGCATATAGTGAATGATATTCAGGGTATTTACATAAACTCCTGCCAGCCATTTCATCATATCGTCAAATCGCTCCATGACCTCTTCATAATCCAAATACTCCGATGTAACAGGCCGGTATTTGGGGCCCACCTGTTTGCCGGACAGCTCGTCCACGCCGCCGTTAATCGCATACAACAGACACTTTGCCAGATTCGCCCTGGCGCCGAAAAACTGCATCTCCTTCCCCACGCGCATAGAGGACACGCAGCATGCGATTGCATAGTCATCCCCATGGCTCACCCGCATCAAATCGTCATTTTCATACTGAATGGCCGAAGACAGAATCGAAGTCTTTGCACAATACCGTTTAAAATTCACCGGAAGATTCACAGACCATAATACGGTAAGATTCGGTTCCGGCGCGGCTCCGAGATTTGACAGTGTGTGCAGGAAACGGAAGGACATCTTCGTAACCAGAGAACGGCCGTCAATTCCCATACCTCCAATCGATTCAGTCACCCATGTGGGGTCCCCGGAAAATAACGCGTTATATTCCGGCGTTCTGGCGAATTTCACCAGCCTTAACTTCATTACAAAATGGTCGACAAACTCCTGAATCTCTTCCTCTGTAAAGGTCCCGTTCTTCAAATCACGCTCTGAGTAAATATCAAGGAACGTTGACGTTCTTCCCAGAGACATCGCTGCACCGTTCTGCTCCTTAATTGCAGCCAGATATCCAAAATACAGCCATTGAATTGCTTCTTTCACATTCCCGGCCGGTCTGGAAATATCGAAACCATAGATTTCTCCCAATTCTTTCAGTTCTTTCAGGGCCTTTATCTGCTCGGACAATTCCTCCCGCTGTCTGGTCACATCCGAATACATAATCACTCTTGTCCCGTCCTTCTGCCGTTTTTTATCCTCAATCAAACGGTCAACTCCATAGAGCGCAACCCTTCTGTAATCTCCGATAATCCGCCCCCGTCCGTATGCATCCGGCAGCCCTGTAATAATGTGGCTGGAACGGCAGGCGCGCATTTCCGGCGTATAAGCGTCAAACACACCGTCATTATGCGTTTTTCTATGCTTCATAAAAAAATCCACGATAGCTGAATCCACTTGGTAACCATTTTCCTCGCATGCTTTAATCGCCATACGGATTCCGCCGTAAGGCTGCAATGCCCGTTTAAAGGGCTTATCTGTCTGAAAACCGACTATTTTCTCTTTTTCTTTATTCAGATATCCCGGTCCATGGGATGTAATTCCGGATATAATCTTCGTATCCATATCCAGAACGCCTCCCCTCTTTCTCTCCTCCTCTGAGAGCTCCATTACCTGATTCCATAATTCTTTCGTTGCCTTAGCCGCCCCTGCCAGAAAAGATTCGTCCCCTTCATACGGTGTGTAATTCCTCTGTATAAAATCCCGGACATTTATCTCTTTCTGCCACTCTCCGCCGGCAAACCCGTTCCATTCCTGTACCATGTTCTCCTCCTGTCTGAACTCATCAAATTATTGTAATCATCCCTGCCCTGCAGCTCTTCTGTCCCAAACTGCTCATCCTGAATTGCCGTATTAAGTTGTAGCCGTCAGCTGCCAGACACTCTTTTCTCCCTGACTCCATAAACGCACATAGACCTCTGTACATTTCCGGAATCTCTGAAATGTACGTACCGCTTCCTCCGCATCGCAGTAAACCTTCCAACATCCGGAACAAATACTATTCCTGCCGCTGTTTTCCATAAAACCAATTACATCTCCTAAGGGATAACCCAGAAACAGACCAATCTCATGGGGAAAAACCGCATTTTCCGCCAGACGTACTTTAAGCTCATCTACCATTTCATCCACATCAGTACATTCATACCCCAAATTACGCAGAAAATCCTCTGCCCCAGGTCTTTCCACATCCCTTTTCAAAAGGCTTCTCCGATATACATAAATTAACGCCGAATGTCCCCTGATTCTAAGCGCACACATGGAAATGCCTTTTACTCCCATACGCAGATTCCAAAATGCAATATAGGTATTCAGCTCCTTAAGCGAAGAACAGACGTAGGTAAACAAATTCCCGGTTTTTAATGAAGCCAGCGTTGGTGCGCAGTGCTCAACAAGATATCGTTCCATCCTGTCTTACCCTCTTTCCAGAATCTGTTTTTCAGACTATTCGCTATTTGCAACAGTCATGTACCTGCTTAGTGTCATCCATTTCCTTCTAAAATATTCTTTTATTATAAGTTTGTCGTTTTTGGATACAGCTCACACGCCGCCTGCGCTGGACTGCAAACTGCGACATACGAAGCAAGGCATTTCAGAGACGTTTTTAATGGAAGTGAAATTGCTGCTTACGTAGTCTTAGGACCGAAGGCATTCCTGAGGTTCTTAGACTACGTTGGCAGGAAGTTCAATGGAATGTTGTCTCGCCTTGCTTCGTATGTCGCAGTTTGCAGCCCAGCACAGGCGGCGTGTGAGCTGTAACCGTTTTTGTCGTTTTCGCATTAATTTTTGAAAAAAGTGTTGCAATTACCATCCAATTATGCTAGTATTAAAAACGGTCACCGCGGATTTGCGTTGACATAGATACGGCTCCATGGTCAAGCGGTTAAGACATCGCCCTTTCACGGCGGTAACCCGGGTTCGATTCCCGGTGGAGTCACTAAGAATTAGTTTTACATCTTGCCGATGTGGCTCAATTCTTTTAGATTGACTTTGCAGGTCGCAGAAGAGCTGCTGATTACAAATCAGTTGCTTATATACACATTTCGCCGATGTGGCTCAATTCTTTTAGATTGACTTGTCAATCGCAGGGGAGCTGCTGATTACAAATCAGTTGCTCTTATACACATCTTGCCGATGTGGCTCAATTGGCAGAGCAGCTGATTTGTAATCAGCAGGTTATCGGTTCGAGTCCGATCATCGGCTTAGTCCTTACAGGG
>CATJPU010000302.1 GCA_949742505.1 uncultured Lachnospiraceae bacterium
ACATCCCTGCAATTTTCTGTCTTGTAGCCTTCTATTCCTTACTTTATGTATAACTTTTTCATAACCGGGCATACTAGGACTTCGTGGATTTCCTTAATCTGCGAAATAGCGCTCACAGACAACCAGGTCTGATTTACAGCTATTTTTAGCTGATATTGGCTCATTCCACGTAACTTATTATACTTTCAACAGCAGTATTTGTCAATTGCCAAAAAAATAATCTGGTTTAATTGCAAATTCTGCTGATAAATAGGTGGATTTACTTCTATTAAGGGTCAAAAAAGTGGTCAGGAGGGAGCAGAAATGGCAAGACGCGGAGAGAATATCAGGAAAAGAAAGGACGGACGCTGGGAGGGAAGATATTGTACACAGGAACTGCAAAGCGGCCGCAGAACGGTGCATTCTGTCTATGCGAAAACATATGGGGAAGTCAGGGAGAAATTATCTATAGCGAAACTGTCTGTAAAAAGCGCTTCAGAAAAAAGTGATAATCGTGAAGAAATTTGTTTTCATACTGCGGCAGAGAACTGGCTCATGCTGGTTAACAAGGAAAAGAAGCATGCAACTTACATGAAATACCGTACTGTTTATGAAAAATATATCCGGGAGGAAGTGGGAGAAATATTATTCTCTGAATTAACTTCTGAAGATTTGTCGGGGATTTTTCAGAAGGAAGAACCGGAACACCTGTCAAACAGCGTACAGAATAGTATTTCCTCTGTGCTGAAGCAGGTTCTTGATTATGCGGTTTGGCATCATTATCTTGTTGCAATTCCGTATTTTCGTCCCAGACGCAGAATGAGTACAAGGCCGGCAGAGGTCCTTAGTCCATCCGAACAAACAAGACTTCTTCATTACCTTTATGAAGAAATGGATATTTACAAATTGGGAATTGTCATTTGTATTTCTACCGGGTTGCGTTTAGGAGAAATCTGTTCACTGAAATGGAGGGATATTGATTTAAAAGAGAAGATATTATCTGTGAATACAACGGTACAGCGGATTGCAATGGACGGGAGAGATACGAAAACAATGCTTTTGGAGGGGGAACCGAAAAGCATATATTCCAAACGGGAAGTGCCCTTATCGGATGAACTTGCAAATTTACTCCAAAATTTTCGGACGAGTGAAGGCGAATATGTGATTAACCGAAATGGTCCGATGGAACCGAGGACTTATCAGTTTAAATTTCAGAAATATCTTGAATACGCTGGAGTAAAGAAAACAAATTTTCATACGCTACGTCATACATTTGCGACAAACTGTGTCAATAACGGTATAGATATCAAGAGTCTAAGTGAGATATTAGGACACTCTGATGTGAAAATAACGCTGAATCGCTATGTACATCCCACCGCTGAAATAAAGCGTATGCACATGAATACATTATCTGCTATTTATGGTCAGTTTAGGGGTCAG
>CATJPU010000303.1 GCA_949742505.1 uncultured Lachnospiraceae bacterium
AAATAACAGCCGTACCATTTCGGACGGTTTCGGTTCCGACGGCATCACATAATTTCCTGTTCCATCACAAAACAAAGCCTCTTTGTTCATACAACCCCCCTAATTAATCCGAGACTTCTGACACTTCCAGGCCATCAAACAGTGCCTCAAATTCTTCTCTTGTAATCTTTTCTTTTTCTAATAATAATTGTGCACAGTCACTCAGCACCTGACGGTATTTGCAGATAATACGCCTCGCCCGCTGATAGCACTCGTCAATAATCCGCTTAATCTCCTGATCAATTGCTCCCGCTACATCCTCCCCATAGCCTCTCTGCGAATGAACAAGGTCTCTTCCAATAAATACCTCGTCGCTGTCATTGTCATAATTAATCAGTCCCAGCTTTTCAGACATCCCAAACTTCGTAACCATAGATCTTGCAATACCTGTAGCCTGCTTAATATCCTGAGACGCTCCGGTTGTAATATCGCCAAATACCTCTTCCTCTGCAATCCGTCCTCCCAAAGCTACCGTAATATCCTGCAGCATCTTGCCCTTGGTATTGAACATCTCGTCCTTTTCCGGCAGCGGCATCGTATAGCCCGCAGCTCCCATACCGGTAGGAATAATGGACACACTATAAACCGGCCCCACATCCGGCAGCACATGAAACAGAATCGCATGGCCGGCCTCATGGTAAGCCGTAATCTTCTTCTCTTTCTCGGAGATAACCCGGCTCTTTTTCTCCGCCCCAATCCCTACTTTTACGAAGGAAGCGCGAATATCCGACTGACGAATATACACCCGGCCTTCTTTCGCCGCAAGAATCGCAGCTTCATTCAGCAGGTTCTCAAGATCCGCTCCTGTAAAACCTGCCGTTGTCTGGGCAATCTGTTTCAAATCTACGTCGTCCCCCAAAGGCTTTCCTTTGGCGTGAACCTTCAGAATATCTTCTCTTCCCTGAACGTCCGGCCGTCCCACCGACACCTTCCTGTCAAACCGCCCTGGCCTTAAAATAGCCGGGTCCAGAATATCCACCCGGTTCGTGGCACTCATCACAATAATTCCTTCATTCACACCAAATCCATCCATCTCAACAAGAAGCTGGTTCAATGTCTGTTCTCTCTCATCATGTCCGCCGCCCATACCGGTACCGCGGCGCCTGGCCACCGCGTCAATCTCATCTATAAAAATTATACAAGGCGCATTCTTCTTGGCGTCCTCAAACAAGTCCCTGACCCGAGATGCGCCTACACCCACAAACATCTCCACAAAATCTGAACCGGAAATCGTAAAAAACGGTACGCCTGCTTCTCCGGCGACAGCCTTGGCAAGTAAAGTCTTACCGGTTCCCGGAGGTCCTACCAGCAAAACGCCCTTCGGGATTCTTGCCCCCACCTGAATATACTTCTTCGGCGCCTTCAGAAAATCCACAATCTCTTCCAGCTCTTCCTTCTCTTCCCTAAGTCCCGCCACATCAGCAAACGTAACCTTCTTATTGCCCGTATGAAGCTTGGCGCGGTTCCTGCCGAAATTCATGGCCTTGCTGTTAGCGCCATTCTGCCTGTTCATCAGGTAGAACAAAAGCAATACGCCTGCCAGCATGACCATCACCGGAAAGACTGTTGTCATTACCCAGTTCTCCTCCGGCACGTCATTTAATCTGAATTCTGTATTCTGCTCCTTCAAATACTCGCAGATATCATTAACATCCGATACATTGAGCGTCCATTCTTCTTCGGAATCTGTATCCTTACGATCTAATTCAACACGCCCTGTGGGAATGTCCCTATTCTGTATCACCAGAATATTCTCGGCATCTCCTTCTTCAATAATACTGTAAAATTCCTTATACGTCAGTTGCCTTCCCTGCTGTTCAATCTGATTGGTAAACCAGAGCGCGCCAAACAGAATTACTATAAGCAGCAGGAACGTAACGCCTCCTGGTCCCCTTCTTCTATTATCCAAATCCGTATACTCCTCCTACTCTGCCCCTTCCACAACTCCAATATATGGAAGGTTTCTATATTTTTGTGCATAATCCAGTCCATAGCCTACTACAAATTCATCCGGTATATTAAATCCTACATAGTCTACGTTCACTTCCTTCACCCGTCTGTCTGGTTTATCTAACAGTGTACAAAGACGAATACTTTCAGGATGTCTCTTCTGCAACATATCAATCAGGTAGTAAAGCGTTCTCCCTGAATCAATAATGTCTTCTACAATTATGACGTCCTTACCTTCTAACGGCTCGTCTAAATCCTTGACAATCTTCACCACACCGCTTGATTTTGTATCTGCCCCATAGCTGGAAACACTCATAAAATCCATACTCACCGGAATCGAAATTCTCTTGGCAAGCTCGCACATAAAGAACACGCCGCCCTTTAACACGCAGATTAAATGCACCTGTTTCCCTTCATAATCCTTACTAATGCATTCCCCAATCTCACAAATTCTCTTATCCACATCATCTTCTGAGATCAATACCCGAATCGTCTCTGCCATCGCTTTATCCTCCGTACTTTAAAAAACTAATCTCCAGAACCCTTCTGGTCTCTTCTGTAACCTGATATTTACTGTTCTTCCTGTAACCTACAACCCACAGGATTTCGGAACCTTCTGCAATCAACGGTATCTTGTCCCGCTGCCCGCCCGGTATCTTCTCATTGATAAAATATGACTTTATCTTCTGCCTGTGTCCTAAATCATCAATCGTTAAATAGTCCCCCGGTTTCCGGGTTCGTAAAATAACGTCGTTTTGTATTATATCATAACTAAACCGCTTCGTGTAGGGGCGTTCCTCAAATGTCTCCGGGATTTCTTCCCGTCTGAAGATTCTAGCCTGTACAAGATTCTTTATCTCAGTTATTCTATCCGGCTCGTCTGCCCCGCAAATCCTACTTTCCGCCTGGCGTCCCGCTTCCCTTTCCCAGAAGTCTCCGCCTTTTGGAAAATCCCTCCTTTTTCGGATACAAATATCCTTATATTGACGTTTCGCTTCCAGCGCGTAAGGAAGTATAACCTTCTTACCGCTCTGCTTTCGAATCAGTTCTGCCACCGCCCTGATATGAACAGCCTCGATATCCTTTGCCCGGCCTGCCGCCTCTGCCAGAACTTTGTGAATCAGAAATGGTTTCAACGCCTCATCTGCATCCTCAAATTCTCTTAGATGCACCAGATATTCCCCATCCAAAACCGTCACGCAGCTTTCTAACAGCTTCTCCGTCTTCCGGTTTATATATCCCTTGAGCATATCCATCTGCTCTGACAGTTCCCACATATGTTCAACCGTTTTCTGATTAACCTGTGCTTCCAGAAAGGGCAGCACGTGGTTCCGAACGCGGTTTCTGGCATAGATATCTTCCTGATTCGTAGCGTCCTCACAGCTTGGAATATGCGCAGCCCTTAAATATTCCCGAATCTCCGCTTTCCTGACAATCAAAAGCGGCCGGATGTATTCTCCCGACACAGGGCGTATCCCCGCCATCCCCTGAAGTCCGGTCCCCCTTGCCATATGAAGGAGCATCGTCTCTGCGTTATCATCCATATGATGCGCAAGCGCTATCTTCGTTCCTTCATACTCCCGCATAGCCAGTCTGTAGGCGTTTCGCCTCACTTCACGCCCTGCCTCTTCAGAAGATATCCTTCGCTCTCTGGCATAATCAGCCACATCTTCCCGAACCACCTTTAAGGGAACGCCTCTCTCCAGACAAAAATCCCTGACAAACTGTTCGTCTTTGTCAGCTTCCTTCCCCCTGAGACAGTGATTCACATGAACCGCAGCTATCCGAAAGCCAAGTTCCTCCCGAAGCTTCATCAGAACACAAAGAAGACATATTGAATCCGGTCCGCCCGACACGCCTGCAACCACCATGTCTGCGTCCTGAATCATACGGTACTCTTGTACATATGCCTTTATCTTCTCATACATAAATATTCTTCTTCAAGTCTCCTGATATTAATGAATGTTTAGTCACAAGATATACGTTTCATTTCGTGCGACTGAATTTTATTTTACATATTATTCCACCAAAATGCAACCCTTTTGTTGCTGTTTACAATTCCCATATTCCTACCACAATAATCGTCATATCGTCCACCGGTATTTCCCCTGTCCACTCCAGCACCTGCTCTAAAATATAATGCGCCATCTCTTTGGGATTCTGGCTCTCGGTTCCCCTGATGAATTTTCCAATTAACGACTCCTGTTCCCCCACCGGAAGCGCATCCATCACACCGTCCGTCACCATAATCACAAAATCCCCGTCATGCAGTTCCCTGCTGATGCAGTCAATCTCAATATTCTGAATTACGCCAATCGGAAGGGTTGTGGAAGTGATTTTTTCAGTCCGGTCCGCATACCGGATAAATGTGGTAGAAGCGCCGGCCTTCAGTAATTCGCAGCTCCCTTCATACAAATCGAACACACACATATCAACTGTAGAAAAGTACACTTCTTCTCTTCCCATCACCAATGCCGTATTTAACATCTGTATCGCCATTTTCATAGGGAAACCGGCCATAAGAAGTTCTTCCATCATTTCCACCACCATGGCGCTCTCCCGAAAGGCTTCCTCCCCGGAACCCATTCCGTCTGACAAGACAACTCCTTCCTTTCCTCCGGGAAGAGCCGTCATAAGAAACGTATCGCCCGAAATCTGCTCGCAGCCTTTTCCAATTTTCGCTACCCCCTGAAGAGTATGAAACTTTGCTCCTTCTCTTATTATTACCGTACTGTACTCCTCCCAGACAATCGGCTGCTCCCCCGCTTCCGGATACATAGGCCGTCCTGCGCAGGCGCTTACAATCTTCGCCACTTCCTTCGTCGCCACGCACTGGCCTTTCTGCGCCTTCAAAGTCAGATGTATCTCATACTTCCCCTTTTCAGACATGTAAAACACTGTACTAATAACCCGAATTCCTACCCGTTTTAACTGGTTACGAATTTTTTTATCCAGCCGCTCATCTGTAAAAATCCCCGCACCCAGCGTTCTTGCAGCTCTTTGAATCATATCTGCGAAAGAAATCAAAGACAGCGCGCAGCCCTCTCTGTTCTGTACAATCCGATTATTCCATAACAATTTCTGCTTCGCATCTCCAAAAACCTCCAGCGTTTCCCGCAAAAATCTGGGCGCCATGTCACATTTCTTCTGAAGCTTTCTCTTCATTTCTGTATTCAGTTCTGCTCCATATTCCTCTACTGTACAAAGTATCTCATATACCATCTGACAAGTGTGTATCCGATTCTCTCCCAGGCACCAGTTCCTCTTTTCACAATTTGCACAAACCCTTTCCGATACTCTTAAGAACATTTCCTCTATTTCGTCCTTCGTAAATGTTCCTTTATAATCCTCCAGATACAGAAAAGTTTCTGACAAATGTTTTAATGAATCTGCAAACTTGTCCATCTGGATAATATACGGATTGGAAAATATCTCCCTGTCCTTTACAATTTCCATATCTTCCCCCCTGATTCCAGTCATTTATTACAACATAAAAAGCACTGGGCAATACACCCAATGCTCTTCTTTCGTACTCTGTCACTTTCTCTTAAATATAATCTCATTCTCATAAATGAGACCAAGCTTATCTCTGGCAGTCTGCTCAATGTATTCATTCGTTCCTACATATTCTTCCATCTGCTCAATTTCTTTTGTTCGCTCTTTTTCTTCCTGAATCTGTGCCTCTAACTCTGCTTCCTGTTCCATATAAGACTCATTCTTCGCACGAAGCGATATACTGCTGACCGACACAACAGCCACCAGCAACAGGATAACGCCGCTTATGCCAAGCACGCTGTTCTTATGCTTATGCAAACGGCTCCTGCGCCTGATTACACGACTCTTTTGTTTGATGCTGCCCATTTTATATACTCCTCATATCCGGCCCCCGCCAGATTAACCCCTTACCATAGATATTAATACCTTATCTTGTTTTGGAATGAATTTCAATAGTTTTTTCTGATTTGTCATTTCTTTTTTTTATACAATCCACCTTCTATTTTCCTGAAAAGCTTCCCAAACAGCAGAAAAATCAAGAGTCCCAGCACTGTTCCAATCACAAAATACCAGCGGATACTGCCGTTACTTGTCGAATAAATCTGTACAAAAATATATATGGCTGTACAAGTCCAGTATAGCCCGTCTTCCACAGCAACTGCTGTCAGGGAATGACGGATGATTCTACGCAGCTTCCGGATGCACAAATATGCACAGCCCACAATCATCCCTGTCAGCATAGCCGTCAAGAAAGCAATCATTTCCGCTCTCAATCCCTGCATAACTTCACACTTTCCCGCCTAACGAAAGAGTTTGCCAAGGAATGATTCCCCATTCTTAACCTGCTGATGAACATCCGAATAAGCAAAGCTGTCAATATTTCCCGACAAATCCACTTCACCCTTTTCTAAATTCAGCCGGTTTACATGCATATCCGTTCCCTTTACCATCAACATTCCCTGTTCTGTTTCCAGCAGTATCTCATTCAAATCAAAAGAAAGCACATCCAGCACGCCTGTCACCAGGCTGGTCTTACGGTTATTAACCACCAGTTTGTGCGCTCCGCCCACCCGCTTCTCTTCCATTTATCATCACAACCTTTCTTAACCAAATTATGCCCGGCTGTGAATATTTATTACAAGTATTTAAATAACTCTTTTGCCTCATCCTTTTTCGTAGTATCCCGAATATTCAGAACCTCTGCCTTAACATTCTTTGTGCCAAACTGAATCTCAATCACATCGCCGGGCTTCACCTGAACAGATGCCTTGGCTACACTTCCATTAACCAGCACTCTGCCTGCATCGCAGGCCTCGTTCGCTACCGTTCTTCTCTTAATTAATCTGGATACTTTTAAAAATTTATCTAGCCTCATCATTTACTCCTTCCAAAAGGGTTCTTGTACCGCCAGGAACCTGGCAATATAAAGGGCATCGGGAGCACCCCGATGCCTTTTGTATACACGTCTCACTCAAATCTCTTCTTAATTATTTGTTAACAGCATCCTTCAAAGCCTTGCCTGCTTTGAACTTTGGCGCTGTACAAGCTTCTATCTTCATCGTATCGCCTGTCTGAGGATTCCTTCCCTCTCTGGCTGCTCTCTTGCTTACTTCAAAAGTACCAAATCCAACTAACTGAACCTTCTCACCCTTCTGAAGCTCCTCAGTAACGACCTCAACAAACGCTGCTAAAGCTTTCTCTGAA
>CATJPU010000304.1 GCA_949742505.1 uncultured Lachnospiraceae bacterium
AGCAACTATTAACAAAAAACAGGAGATATCTTGAAGGAGTCTTTTGGAACTTCAAGGTTCGGGTTATCTGCGGCACCTCCTTGTTGGCAGTGCAGAAGAATTGATCCACGATTTAGGACAGCAGAACCCACGGCGGACCATTAACCTGTAGGTAACCAATCCACGAATAACGGAATGGCCAAATGCCGGGAACTGTTAAAAGGGCTTCTCCAAGATATCTCCAGGGAACAAATGTGGGCTTTGTCAGAGGTTCGGGAAAAAGTTTATAATTTTCAAAAATTACCTCTTGACAAAAGTCACTTCATAACGGAGGTGTAGCAGGCTGCATTGATAAAATTCAACATAAAATCTGATATGAAGCGGGGCGATACACCGAAGGAATCCCTTGTGGAGATTGTAAAAGAGAATTTGGGGACACGCTCTGGAACCTTAAGATAAACTCCGCTCCCGCATCAGGGAATATTTCTCTGCGTACATCTGGAACCTTTGCCGAAACTCTTCGCTGTCATTTCTCACACTGCGAAGAGACTCATGAAGATTCATATTATGCCGGGTCATATCAATGATACAGCCTGCTATATTAGAACAATGATCTGCCGTACGTTCCAGATCCGTAAGCAAATCCGACCACACAAATCCTGCGTCTACGGTACAGGCTCCCTGCTGCAGCCGAAGAATATGACGCATGCGCAGCTGCTCCTTTAGCTGGTCAATCACCTCTTCCAGAGGCTCCACCATGTACGCTGTCTCGCAGTCATTTTCCAGAAAACCAGCAAGGGACAAATCCAGGATTTCATTCAGAGCCGAGGATATCACCCCAATCTCTGCTTTCGCTGATTCCGTAAATATCAGTCCTTTTCCCTGCATTTCTTCCGCGGCCTCCAGAAGATTTACCGCGTGGTCCGCGATACGCTCAAAATCTCCGATAATTTTCAAAAGCTTTGCCGCCTCCATACTATCCGCTTCACTGATTTGCTTCGTACTCAGCTGAATCAGGTAGGTTCCCAGAATATCTTCGTAATGGTCCGTTTTCCGCTCCTTTTTGCGGACGTCCTCTGCCCGCTTCTTTGAATAATCCCTGAGACATTCCATCCCTTCTTTCAATGACAGCACCGCCGTTTTCGCCATATCCGCCGCCATATCCCGACAGCATTCCAGCGCGATAGGGGGTGTATTTAAAAGACGCTCGTCTAACTCCGACATAACTTCCGGCTCTTTGGTATCCGGAACCAGCCGAATCACCAGTTTCTCCAGGAATCCGGAAAGCGGAAGCATCAATACCGTACACAACACATTAAATACGGTATGCGCCACAGCAATACCAAACAAGGTAGCTGATTCACCCAGCAGGGCCGGAGCCGCCGCCAATTTAATAATACCAAATACGGTAAGCCAAACAGACGTTCCAATCACATTAAAGGATAAATGTACCAGCGCGGCCCTCTTTGCATTTTTATTCGCTCCCGCCGAGGAGAGCATGGCCGTAACGCAGGTTCCGATATTCTGACCCATGATAATCGGAACAGCGGCGCCGTAAGACACCTGCCCCGTAACCGCCAGCGCCTGGAGAATCCCCACCGAAGCGGAGCTGGACTGAATAATCGCGGTAAGTACCGCTCCTGCAATCACGCCGAGCAGCGGATTCGTAAACAGAAGGAAAAGATTTTGAAATTCCGGAATATCACGAAGTCCGGAAACAGCTCCCGACATGGTATCCATCCCAAACATCAGCGTTGCAAAACCAAGAAGTATCATACCCATATCTTTTTTCCTGTCATTTTTACAGAACATATAAAATATAATTCCAATCAATGCAAGAACAGGCGTAAAAGAGGCCGGCTTCAGCAGATTTACAAACAGATTGCCGCTGTCAATCCCTGCAAGACTCAGCAGCCAGGCAGTAACCGTCGTGCCAATATTTGCCCCCATAATGACGTTAATCGCCTGTTTTAAAGTCATCAGTCCTGAATTAACAAATCCTACCACCATAACCGTTGAAGCAGAAGAACTCTGAATTACCGCCGTTATGCCGAGTCCCGTCAGAAGCCCCGCCATCCGGTTGGTCGTAAGCCTGCTAAGAAGCGTCCTGAGCTTCTCTCCGGCCCTGCGCTCTAACGCCTGTCCCATGATATTCATGCCAAACAGGAACAGACTTAATCCCCCGATCCTTGTCAATACGTCAAAGATATCCATCTCTTGTACTCTCCTTTCAATTGTAACGTTTTATTCCACATGCCCCGGAAACCGAACGGAAATAACCGTTCCCTCGCCCGGAACGCTCTCCAGGCCGATTTTCGCATCATGAAGCCTTGCCGCGTGCCTGACAATCGAGAGTCCCAGACCTGTCCCGCCGATTTCTTTCGAGCGGCTCTTATCCACCCGGTAAAACCGTTCAAAAATCCGTTCCTGGCACTCTCCGGGAATACCAATCCCCGTATCGGAAACCGTAAGGCAGACTCCCTCTTCCTCATGTTTCACAGATACCATAACCCGCCCGCCTCTGCGATTATATTTCACCGCATTATCGCAAAGATTGCAGAGCATTTCCTCAAGAAGTCGGGGAATACCGTAAACTTCCGCCCGCTCCCCCTCCAGCTCCATCTGAACTTCTGCCTGCTTTGCCTCTTCGGAAAGACTTTGCAGGATTTCTTCCGCAAGCCCGTATAGTTCTACCGTCTCTCTTCCCATATCCTCCGCGCCCTCATCCAGCCTGGACAATCGAATAATGTCCTCCACCAGACGAATCATGCGTTTCGCTTCTCCGTAAATCCGCGCCGAAAATTCCGCCGTATCCTCTGGCTTTACCATACCGTTTGCCAAAAGCTCGGCATAACCGGATATCGCCTGCAGCGGCGTTTTCAGCTCGTGGGATACATTCGCCGTAAATTCCCGCCGGAGCTGTTCGGCCTTCTCTTTTTCTGTCACATCCAGAATCAGAAGAACAATTCCTGAAATCAACCCTTCCGAGAGCACCGGATTTGCCTGAAACTGATAGCTTCGGTCCCCCAAATCCATTTTCATCTCCGCATACCCGCCCTCCCCGGCTTTATAGAGAAGCTCCTGCAGCTGAATGCTGCGGTTTACAGATAACATATATTTTCCCACGCAGGACCGGTCTGTATGCAAAAGGCGCGCGGCCGCAGAATTAATGGCCAGAATAATCTGCTTTTCATTACACAGAACGATCCCCTCCTCCATGCCCGTCGTAACTGCTTCAAATTCGCTCCTCTTCTGCCGCAATTCTTCTTCCTGTCTCCAGATTTTCCTCTGCTGTGCGGCAAGCCGCTTCAGGAGGGGTGAAAGCTCCTCATAGCCCTCATTATTCAGCGGTTCGTCAAAGTTTAGCTGGTTCAAAGGCTTTACAATTGCTTTCGACAGACGGTAAGCCAGCAGAAGCGATAACCCCACAGCCGCAGCGAATATAATGCAGATTGGCATCAGCATCCCAAGCAGCAGGGTAAATACGGTATTCTGCGCCATAGAAAGCCGCAGCACTGTACCGTCCGGAAGAAGCCTCGCACAGTAAATCATGCGCTCCATTAACGTAACAGAATAGCGGGAACTCTCCCCTGCTCCCTCCTGAAAAGCCTGTTTGATTTCTTCCCGCTCCAGGTGATTCTCCATCCCGCCTGAATCCGATTTGCTGTCATATAGCACATTTCCCTCGGCGTCAATCCAGGTAATCCGATAATATGTCACATCAAGCCCGTCAAAATATGAAATGCCTTCATTGGACGCCCCCTGGGCGGCAAGCTCCGTCTGTATCCTCAGCTGATTACGCTGGACGCCTGTATAATGCTCATAAAGCACGCCCAGAAACAACAGCGCAGAAGCCCCGAAAACTCCCAGCGCCGCCAGGCAGATTGATTGAAAAATCCGTTTCGTCATAACTTTTCCTCCATCCGATACCCCACGCCGCGAACCGTCTCTATATATCCCCTGCATCCCTTTAATTTGGAGCGAAGCGTAGCAATATGCACATCCACCGTACGGGTCTCGCCCAGATAATCCGAACCCCATACGCTCTGTAGTAGCTGTTCTCTGGTAAATACTCTGCCAGGACTGTTCATAAATATCCAAAGCAGCTCATACTCTTTCAAAGTAAGCTCCGTCTCTTCCCCGCATGCCGAGACCCTGTGTTTCTCCGTATCTATCTGAAGTTTCCCCACGTTCAGGACGCTTCCGTCTTCTTTCGGCTTTATCCGCCGTAAAACCGCCTTGATACGGGACACCATCTCCATCATGCCGAAGGGCTTTGCAAGATAATCGTCCGCTCCCAGGTCAAGGCCAAGTACCTTATCATATTCCGTTCCCTTAGCCGTAGCCATAATAACCGGAATCTCCCCGGCAGCCGGACTGCTTCGCAGCCGTTTCAATATTTCAATCCCGTCCTCATCCGGCAGCATAATATCCAGTATAATCAAATCAGGCTTCCTCTCCTCAAGGCCATTGAAAAATTCTCTGCCGCAGGAAAACCCTCTTGCCTCAAAACCGGCGGAGCTCAGCGTATATATCATCAAATCACGAATTGCATTGTCATCCTCCACACAGTAAATCATTCTGTACCTCCCCTGTTATATCATCCGCATTTTCTCTTAATATATAATACTATACAGGGAAAAAATCAAATTTTCTCTCATTGTAATGTAAAATCCATGTAAAGCTTGTACGATTCGTCACTGTTTACCAGAAGCCCTGCAAACTGTAACTGCAAATGAATTTTGCTTACACCCGAATCACTGTCTTACACACTTTGCAATACATGCAAAGTACTGCATAACAAAAGAGACTAAGACACCCAGCCTGTCTTGAGTGTTATAGTCTCCTTTCATCCTATGTTTTGCCAAAACGGTATGTTCTCTGCCAGAGAGATTCTCCTGTTCCAATTCCCGCCCGACGGCCAGTGTGCGGATTTTGCCAGAGTTCTTACTCCACTATCCAGTTTTCCATTTCCTTAGCACCCGCATACTGTTCCAGATATCTTTTTCCATACTCCATTGCCTTCTCCAAATCCCGATTATCGGAAAATGAATACACCAGCGTCAGCACTTCCTTCGCCTCCTCCGTAATCATGGCACGCTCGGAATCACTGGTAGAACTTCCAATCGCCCCGGCCTCATCCGCAAGCACCGGCAGTCCGTCAATCTTAACCTCGTCCTTGCCGATTCCCTTGTAAGTCTCCCCTTCCCTTCCGACCCGAAATACCAGCTCATCCCCAATCTTAGCCGTATCATAGGAACCCACAGAAAACCCGGACTCGATGGATATCAGATTATTCACATCCACTACCGTATTCACCTCGTACAGTCCCTTACCCTGCCCGATTCTTCGCACCAGCGCCTCAGACGATACCCGGTAGCGGCTTGGGTCCTTGCCAAATGCTTTGTAAGCCATGCGGGATTCCTTAATGTTCGGAATCTCATTGACTCCGTAATCAAAGATAGTATCCTTCGTCTTCTTAAAAATATCCTTCTTCAGATATTTCCACAAATTCTCATTCTTTTTTTCAACCATCACCCGGTACTGAAAGCACCCCACTCTTGTCTGGGGCCACTTTTCTTTCATGTCCTTGTCAATCACCAGATGTTTACCCATAATAATTCCAACCTCCTTCCATGCATCACAGGAATTATATCAAAAAATCCCGGCTGCTGAACACTCCCGACAACAAAATTATACCTCAATTATTTACAGATTTCCATAGAAAACATCCCCCTCTTATCTGCCATCCTGTTTTCCACATACATTTTGGCGGGCGCACTGCAATCCACATTCATCGTGAAAAGCAGCACGCCCGCCAAAATGTATGTATCACTTTTATTTACTGTTTTAAAACACGCATATAAAAATCCAGCATCACCTTACCAACAAATACCGCCTCATTACAGTCTTTTTCCTCTCAAATCTGGAAAGCTGCTCGCAAGCTCATAGGCTTTTTGCAGTTCGGGTTTCCCCTTAATATCGCCCACGCTTCCATTCCCTCCAGCAAGCACATGACCAAGATTTTTCCATTTTAAATGTTCCATCAGATGCTCATAGTAAAGAACAACATCTTCAAAATCATGTCCTTCTGCCGCCATCAGA
>CATJPU010000305.1 GCA_949742505.1 uncultured Lachnospiraceae bacterium
CCGCAGGAGATGATCTCAGGGGTTTGGGGACATGTCCCCAACAAGAATTTTGGCAGGAATCCGTTTCCGGTATTTCTGCCAAAATGCTTGTTGGTGACATGTCCCCAAACCCCTGAGAACCCGCGGTGATAGCTGCGCGTCCTTCGGACACTGAAAAATCCAAATTGATGATTAAAAAAATGCCATGCAATCAAACAACTTTTGGCATAGCATTTTTATTTTCCCTTTTCCCTGGCATTCGTCATAATTTTGTGAATGTTTCCTTATGGCTCCCTGCCATTACAGCGGGGTATTTGACTATGATAACAGCCGAGAATTTTTAATTCGCCTGAGCGCGGCAGGCGGACAACTTGTCCAAAGTATTAAGAAACAGCGCGGTTTCATTCTGGATTTGCTTCTTCTCGGCAGCGGTCTTCCTGTCGTCTAAATAATTGTCGTACATAACGCAGAGCATGGCGTATGCAAATTCTCTGTTCTGGCTCCATTGGAACAGCATCCAGTTCATAGCATGTGAACACCAGTATTTCTTAGGGATGCCGCTGGATTCCAAGACTTTCACGTGAATCTCGGCTTCTTTGGCCAGTTCTGCAAGCTGTACGGCGTGTTCCTCTTCCGGCTTTTTCCGGCCGGAGAGCTTGCGGATTACCGGGTTATGAGCGGATTTATCGTTCAATAGCTGGGAGCCGGAAGCTACCAGTTCATTTAACTTATTCGCGGCCTCCCAAAAGGGAGCGAAATTCGGCGATAACGGACCTCTGTAATCAGAACTGTCAGAATGTCTGCGGGAGTCGTCTCTGCGGATTGGATTGCGGATGCGCCGGTCGTAGATTCTGCGCTGGTCCGGGCTGCTGAGAATCCGGTAGGCATACAGTACGTTCTGGATATAGGTTGTAGTATCGTAAGAACTGTCAATATTTGCGTCCGGGTGCAGTTTCTTTACAAGAAAATTCTTGGCGCTGACAATCTCTTCGTCTGTAGCATCCATCGGGACGCCAAGCAAATCATAATATGTACATTCTTTCATAAAAATCTCCCCTTAACAAAGCTGCGCGATAAACGCAATACTTTTATAGTTACTGCTCAGACAAGCCTGTAAACAGCGGATTGAATCTGCGTTTGCTGGTCAGTAAATAGTAACTTTTCCCCACTTATTGTAACATCATACGCTAATTTAGAATGGAAATCAATAGGAGAAACGAAACAAAACTTCTTGACATATATAGATTATCGATATATACTAAAACAAATATATATAGATTATCGATATAAGTTGGGAGGTTTGGATTATGGCGCTTGATAAAAGTCTGGTATCGGGAAGTACAACAATGCTTCTTCTCCGCCTGCTGTCTGAGAAGGACATGTATGGGTATGAGATGATTGAGACCCTTCGGGAGCGCTCAAAGAATGTATTTGAACTGAAGGCCGGAACCCTGTATCCGCTGCTTCACAATCTGGAGGAGAAACAGGTGCTCCGGGTGTATGAGAAGGAAGCGGGAGGAAAGGTTCGGAAGTATTACAGCCTTACGAAAGAAGGGGAGCGGATGCTTGCTGAGAAGAAAGAAGAATGGATGGCCTATTCGGAGGCGATTTTGAATGTGCTGAATACAGTGCGCCGTTCTTACTTAAGTGTTGTACCTGGAGGTGATTTGGTATGAAAAAAGAAGAGTATTTGAATATTGTGGAAGAACAGATTCGGTGCAGGCAGGCCAGAGAGGGCGTGAGAAGAGAGCTTGCAGCACATATCGAGGATCAGGCGGAAGTGTATGAATCACAGGGGATGGAAGCTTCTGAGGCAGAAGAGGCGGCTGTCTGCGAGATGGGCGATCCGGTGGAGACAGGGAACAGGTTGGATGAGATTCACCGACCGAAAATGGCGTGGAAGAGTATTGGGGGAATTATCCTGCTCAGTCTGGCGGCATTTATCCTGCAATATGTTTTGACAAACAGCATGCCGGATGCGCTGAACACTTATTCAGCATGGCTTCCGGGAGGGGCGTTAAGAAACCTGCCGATGCATATGGCAGGTTGGGGCGTGATGATAGGAGTCTGTTATCTGGACTATACCAGAATTGGCAAGTATGCTGGCCTGTTGATGATAGCAGGCTGTGTGGGAATCTGGTTTCTTGCAAAGTTTTGCGCTATGCCTGTGAACGGCGCAGATATTTGGCTTGTCGCCGGATATAGTGTCTCGGTTCGGACGGTATGTTTCCTGTTTCTACCGCTGTACGGGGCAGTATTGTACAGTTATCGGGGGCAGGGATACCGAGGGCTTTTTGCGGGCTTGTTGTGGATGGTTCCATCCCTTTTGCTCCTTCTTTTTGAGAGAGCTTTGATGATTATTGTCATTGTGGGGAGTACGTATCTGATTATGCTGACAGCGGCAGTCTGGAAAGGATGGTTTCAGGTTCCGAAAAAACCGGTAATAGCAGGCTTATGGTCCGGAACTGCATTATTCATTTACGGGTGGGTTAAATTTATCAAATTTTGGGGAGCGCCCTATCAGGCGGCGCGTTTGGAAGTATTGGAAGATGCTTTTCTCCTAAAAGGAGGCGCTACCTCTACGTCGGTAATGATGAGGAAGCTTCTTGCCGGAAGCAGGCTGCTTGGTACAAAAGAGGGATTTATAGGAGATGCGAAAGGGATTATGCAGCCTGGGGAGTATGCGCTGAGTCTGATCTGCGCATTTTACGGAATCCTGGCGGCTGTTATTCTGGCAGCGGGGATTGCTCTATTATTTCTACATTTTTTTAGAATGTCTATCAGGCAGAAGAACCAGCTTGGAATGATTATGGGAACCGGCTGCAGCGCTGTATTTCTTGTTCAGTTGCTTCTATATATAATGGGGAATATGGGAATGCTTCTGTCAGGGGCCTCGTACTGCCCGTTTCTAGGGTACGGGGGAAACGCGATATTCATGAACTATATTCTGCTGGGGATTTTGCTAAGTATTTACCGGTATGAAAATGTGGCGAGGGAGCTGCCGGCAAGGAAGCCGGAGTTGGTAAAACCGGAGAAAGGATAGGGTCATATATGGATAATTCACAGATTACCCACTGGTGCCATGAGGTGATTCGCTCTCAGGTAAAGGAAGGCGGGCGCTATATTGACGCTACTATGGGAAATGGTAACGATACCCTGTTTTTGTGTGAACTTGCAGGAGAAAATGGATATGTTACTGCCTTTGACATACAGGAGAAGGCTTTGGAGCATACGAAAGCGCTGTTGGAAAGTCATGGAGTCAGAAAGAATTTCAGACTGATACTGGACGGACACGAGCATATGGCAGAATATGAAAAGCCGGACAGCATGGATTTGGTGTGCTTTAATTTCGGATATCTGCCAGGAGGAGATCATAGAATTGCAACCCGGCCAGAAACTAGCGTTTGGGCGGTCAAAGCCGGACTTTCGCTGTTAAAGCATGGCGGGATGATGAGTCTGTGCATTTACAGCGGAGGAGATACCGGATTTGAAGAGAAAGGGAGGATTCTGGAGTATTTAAGAGAACTGTCTTCAAAGAACTATACAGTTATTGTAAACGAATATTACAATCGGAAGAATCATCCGCCTATGCCGGTATTTTTGTGGAAGCGATAAAAATTTAAATTTTCGTAACTTAATGCTTTAATTTGTGAAAGTGTTGTGTTATACTTAGATACGTGATTATTTTCTACAGAGAAATCACCATAAGAGAAAGGAAGAGAAAATATGTCAGAATCTAAGAAAGTGATTATGCTCGGCAACGAAGCGATTGCCAGAGGCGCATACGAAGCAGGCGTAAAGGTGTCTGCCGCATACCCTGGAACACCTAGTACCGAGATTAGCGAATATCTGGTGCAATATAAAGACGATATATACTGCGAGTGGTCTCCCAATGAGAAAGTTGCCACAGAGGTAGCGGTGGGAGCTTCCTTAGCGGGAACAAGGGCGATGTCTTGTATGAAGCATGTGGGATTCAATGTGGCGGCGGACCCGGCTTACAGTGTTTCTTATATGGGAGTAAACGGCGGACTGGTGATTGTGGTTGCAGATGATCCGGGATTGTACAGCTCTCAGAATGAGCAGGATACCAGGATGGTGGCCAGAGCGGCGAAGCTTCCGGTGGTGGAACCATCGAACAGTGATGAAGCCAGGGAATTTATGAAGACGGCGTTTGAACTGAGCGAGCAGTTTGACCGGCCCTTTGTTTACCGTACTACGACGAGACTTGCGCATTCTCAGGGAATTGTGGAGCTTGCAGAGAGACGGGAGATCGAAGATAAGCCTTATGTAAAGGATATCCGGAGAACAGTAATGATGCCTGGAAATGCAAAGTTCAGACACGTGGAGATTGAGAAGCGGAACGAAGAACTTGCAGAGGCTGCCAATACGCATCCGATGAACCGAGTGGAGATGAGGGATACGAAGATTGGGGTAATTACCAGCGGGATTCCGTATCAGTATGTGAGGGAAGCGCTGCCGGAAGTATCGGTCTGTAAGCTTGGGCTTGTAAATCCGCTGCCAAAGAAGCTGATTGAAGAATTTGCCGCCAAGGTGGAGACGCTTTATATTGTAGAAGAACTGGACCCGGTCATCGAGGAACAGGTGAAAGCATGGGGGATCCAGTGTACCGGTAAGGAGATATTTACGGTGCAGGGTGAGTACAGCGCCAATATGATTCGTCAGGCTGTGCTGGGAGAAAAGTCAGAGGTGAAAGCGCCCGCAGAGGTGCCGGGAAGACCACCGATTCTCTGTCCCGGATGCCCTCACAGAAGCGTGTATCATGTATTGAGTAAGCTGAAAATGCATGTGGCGGGAGATATCGGCTGCTATACGCTGGGAGCAGTAGCTCCGCTTAGCGCGGTGGATACGACCATGTGTATGGGTTCGAGTATTTCTACCCTGCATGGGATGGAAAAGGCAAAGGGAAGAGAATATATCAGGAACTGGGTTGCCGCAATCGGTGATTCAACATTTTTACATACCGGCGTTAATTCGCTGATGAATATGGTCTACAACAATGCTTCAGGAACCGTTATGATTCTGGACAATTCAACCACAGGCATGACCGGACATCAGGAACACGCGGCTACCGGAAAGACTCTGATGGGGGAACCGGCATATGCGATTGATATTCCGGGGCTTTGCCGGGCCATCGGCGTACCGAATGTGAGGGTGGTCAATGCTTTTGATATCGCTGAACTTGAGAAGGCTGTAAGGGAAGAGACGGCCAAAGAGCAGGTATCTGTGATTATTACCAAGTCTCCCTGCGTACTGCTTAGCAAGGAAAGGAAGCCGCTCTATATCGCGCATGAGGACAAATGTAAGAAATGCGGCATGTGCATGAAGCCGGGATGTCCTGCTATGACAAAGAATGGGGACGGAACCATCCGGATTGACGATACCATGTGTACCGGATGCGGACTTTGTGAGAAGTTATGCAAATTCGGGGCGATTGAATTAGTAAAGGACGGTGACAGATAATGGCTGTGAAGAATATTATGATTGTTGGCGTGGGCGGACAGGGAACCCTCCTTACCAGCCGGATTCTGGGAGGACTTGCGATTCTGGGCGGCTATGATGTGAAGCTCTCGGAGGTACATGGGATGGCTCAGAGAGGCGGAAGCGTTGTCACATTTGTCCGTTACGGGGAAGAGGTAACGGAACCGATTGTGGAAGAAGGGCATGCAGATGTGATCATTGCCTTTGAGCGGTTAGAAGCTCTGCGCTATGCTCATTTTCTAAAAAAGGATGGGGCTCTGATAGTGAACGACTGGCGGATTGACCCGATGCCGGTGGTGATCGGTGCGGCAGAGTATCCGGAGCATATTATAGATAATTTAAAAGAAGAGCATAAGGTTTTTGCGGTGAATGCTACAGAAGAATCGAAAAAGCTTGGGAATCCCAGGGTATTTAATCTGATTGTGCTGGGCGTGGCCGCGCAGCACATGGATTTTACAAAGGAGCAGTGGTATCAGGTAATTGAGAATACGGTGCCGCCGCACACTGTTGAGATAAATAAGCAGGCCTTTGACGTGGGATATGAACTTTGATGCGTAAACTTGCAGGGATGATTGAGGGCAGAGGTTTGCTGTCGGCATGAGTGCTGTTATCTGCCGGGGGCTGTATTTGCAGTTGGTTGTGTAAGGCAGCGTTGTAGCGTATCTGAAAAGTGCTTTCTGTCAAATGTACGGCACAATTTTCAGAGGCGCGCAGTGTTTAGTACCCTGGGCAGTTAGTTATACAGATAAAGGAGGTGTCAGTTATTATGAAAAAATATAAGAGGGATACCTTCATGTTTGGGAACCTTCGTCTCGCTTAAGCGTAAAAGCCA
>CATJPU010000306.1 GCA_949742505.1 uncultured Lachnospiraceae bacterium
AAACATTGTCTCAAGCTGCGGCAGGGCAGGCAGCCTTAAAAAGCCAAAATCCACACGTCTCTCAATAATCCATTTTTCAATTTCCGTATAATCTCCCAGAAGGAGTTCATACTCAATCTGCGGATAATCAGTCTGAAAAGCTTTGATCATCCTAGGGAGCCAGTGAGTGGCCACACTGGAAAATGTGCCAATACGAATGATACCGGACTTTAAACCATGCAAATCGTCTACCTTCATCTGCAATTTTTCATATTCCGCGCAGAGGCTTGCCGCATAGGGCAATAACTCCAATCCGTCAGAAGTCAGATGAATGCCGGACCTGTTTCTCTCCAACAGAATCATATCCCATTCCTTTTCCAAGTCGGAAATCATCCGGCTGATCCCCGATTGAGAATAGTTCATTGCCAAAGCGGCTTTTGTGAAACTTTTATATTCTACGGTTTTTACAAATGCCAGATATTTTTGCAGATTTGCATCCATAAAAAACAACCTTCCTTTCACCAGGAATAACAGAAAGATTCGAAATCCTCATATATAACATGAGATATATTCGTTTTTATTATCTTACAAATTATGATACACTATCAGCAGGTCATAGCGCAATGGAAAATTTTGATGTTTATATGGAGATGAGTAGATGTTTTATATCAGTTAGATTATGACAAACGAGCCACAGGAATATAAGAATCAGCTGCAGAAGGAAACCTATAAGGCTTTGGCGCAGCTTAGTGCTAATTCCGGAAGAGTGCAAGCCAAAATCTAACACAGCGGACATGCCGAATAAAACGCCCGTCTCCTTCGTTATAATTGATAATAAACATAATTGTCAGAAAGCGAATTATCAAAATTAGGTATGTTGAAATTGCAAGAATGTGTAGTTTTGGAGAACTCATATCTTCGATTACGCTATGAGGTAATTCACTGACAAATTTCCGCAAAACCAGATCTTGGAAATCATAGGCGGAAAACAGAGTACCGTCTGCTGCCAATTAACTTCTGTTTATATAATTACTGATTGGAAATTCCAGAATCATCCGGGTCCCTCCGCCGTATTCGGATTCAGCCCGAAGCCCGATTCCAAGCTTGTCGCACAGTTTCCGGCACAGATACAGTCCCATCCCGGTGGACCGTCCATAGTCTCTGCCGTTGCTTCCGGTAAATCCTTTTTCAAAAATCCGGGAAAGCTCTTCCGGAAGGATTCCCACCCCATTGTCCCCCAGTATCAGAAGGACTCCGTCCTTGTTTCGCTCTGTATTTATGTGAAATACCGGATGGCTGCTCTTATATTTTACACTGTTAAGAAGCATCTGGTTTAAGATAAATCCAATCCATTTCCGGTCTGTATAAACATGCTCTTTACAATTTACCTCTGCCCTTACCCGATTCTGGATCATTAACAGCCTGTTTTTCTCAAGCGTCTCATACACGACCTCCTCAATATCTGTCTCCTGAATCAGATAATCCTTCCAGACCTGTTCCGATCTAGCATAATAGAGAACCATATCCACGTAATTCTCCAACCTCTGATTCTCCAGCGCGATGGTTTGTAATGCCTCCTTTGCCCCGGCCGGCGCTTCTTTTTCACCTGCCTGTTTCCGGCCGTTTGCGCAGACCAGCCCTATACTCGTTATAGGCGCCTTCGCTTCGTGGACCCAGCTTTCAATATATTCTTTATATGCCCTCTGCGCATCCTCAATCTGACGAATCCGCTCAATAACCGACTTGTTAGAACGGCAAATCATTTCCCGGTACAACCTGTCTTCCAACCGAAAAGAATCTGGAAGAAGTTCGCCCAGAAGATATCTCTGGTCAACCTTTTCTAAAATCTCTTCTACTTCCCGGAAATATCCCCGTCTCTGAATATAGGCTGCGCACAAGCCTACTGTAAGAATCAGCGCCCAGAATATCAAAATCAGCGCAGCAGCAGCCATACCATAACCTGTCAGCCTTAAAAATACCGTAAGCAGGCACATACACACGATGTGAAGGATCAGCAACAGAAACCGGTCCTTCAAAAAATTTTTTACCGTCATACCCGGTACCCCATTCCTCTTTTTGTCTCAATCAGATCACTGACGCCGATATTTTTAAGCTTCTCACGTATTCTGGTCACATGAACGCTCAAAGTATTATCATCTATAAAAATCTGATTCTCCCAGAGATATTCCACCAAATCCATTCTGGAAACAAATTCTCCGCTACGCAGAAATAAGAGATGAAGAAGCTTCATCTCATTTTTCGTAAGCTCTGTACTCTGTCCCTGAAAGATAAGACGGCAGCCGGAAATGTCCAGCGTCACACCCCTTCTTGTAAACTGCGTTGATTCCTTATCTTTCCCGCCCTTCGTCCGTTTCAGCACAGCCCCGATTCTGGCTAACAGAAGGGGCGCCTGATAGGGCTTCGTAATGTAATCGTCTCCGCCCTTCAGGATTCCCGTCAGTTCATCCATAGAATCTGTCCGGCTGGTGAGAAATATCACCGGAACTTCTGTTTCCTCCCGAATCCGGGTACAGATATCAAAACCGGACGCCTCTGGAAGATTCACATCCAAAAGAACCAAATCCGGCCGGCTTTCTATAATCTGCACCGCAATATCCGCAAAAACATCCGGCGCAGTCACCTGATACATAGCATTCTCTAATAATGCCTTCAATTCTCTCCGGATAACCGGTTCATCCTCTACCACAAATATATGCATCCTTTTCCCCTTATCGACTGCATCTGGTACAGCATTGCATAATTAACAATGAATGATGCAATACTGCACCAGACAGCCTGCATGAAATCCTGATATCATTACACACTCAGCCGGAACCCCTTTCCTATCGTCTCGCTGCTCTTTGTAACCATAATAAAAGCTTCCGAATCCTCTCTTCGGATATACCGCTGCAGAAGCACTGCCTGTTTCCGGTTCAGCGCACACAAAATCACCGTTTTATTTTCATGGGTATATCCGCCCTGAGCATTATAAAGCGTTGCGCTGCGCTTCAGAACATCCCTGATATAATCACAGATTGGATCCGGATCACTGCAGATAATTGTAAAATATTTGCACAAACGCATCTGCTCCATGGTCCGATCCACAAAAATCGACTTCGCAACCAGCCCGCATACGGAAAATAGTCCGGTACGAACATCAAATGCAAGAAACGACAGAGCAACAATCACCGCGTCCGTAACCAGCAAGGCCGTTCCAATATCAACGGTAGTATATTTTTTCAATATCATCGCAATAATATCTGTTCCGCCGCCCGACGCATCTACATAAAACAGCATTCCGGCAGCCGCGGCAGGAAGGGCAATCGCATATGCCAGCTCTAACACCGGCTGATTCGTAAGCGGCTTCATAACCGGCGTCACTTCTTCCATTACTTCCAGTATCAGGGACGATAGAATCACCGCATAGGCCGTCTTAATTCCAAATCCCTTTCCAAGCACCGCGAATCCTACAACCAAGAGCAGCACATTGATAACCAGATTAATCTGGGCCGCTGAAAATCCCAGCATCTGATGAAGCACCACCGCCAGGCCGGAAACCCCGCCGAAAGAAAAATGATTGGGAAACTTAAAAACATAAATTCCAATATCCATCAAAATAACTGCTGCCGTAATCATACCATAATCTATAATGCCTTCTTTTATAATCTTCTGTTTCATATTTGTTCCCATCCCCATATGTAATACTTTATGTCCGGAATTATACGCCATACTGCGCAATTCTATTTGCATTGCAGCCGTTCCTTCCGCGAATCTTCTTCTACTACCAAGGTAATACACTCTGGGTACAATGTGAAACAGTTTTCTTCTGGTCACCTTCACAACCTTTTTGTTGTGGGTCTTTCTTTTCCAATTCTTTTGTTACCTGCTGCAAAATCCGTATCATTTCCCGCATAGCGGCCGTAAGATAATGATTCTTTCGATACGCTACAGCGAGAATCATATGGGTACAGGGGTAATTTAGCCGAAACAGCCTGAGTCTGTTCATCCCTTCCTCTGTCATAAGCGCTTTTATAAGTGAAGTCGGATAAAACGCCGCCCCAATCCCCCCGCAGCACATCTCTCCCAACGTTTCTATATTCTCCGTTTCAATCAGGGTATGAGGCTCCATCCCTTCCTCTTCAAATATTACATCCGCAATCTCTCTGGAAACATTTCCCTTCTTATTCAGCAGAAATGGGATATCTCTAAGGCTGGTAATCCTGCAGGACTCCGATAATTCCTTTTTCATCCGGTCCCGTTCCTGCGCGCTATAGCGAAGAAAAAGTTCTTCCGATACCGCCAGCACGATATCTTCTGTCAGAAGCCTGATATATTCCATTTCCGGATTTTCCTGAGGGCAGGGCCCTACCGTCATATCCACCGCACCATTCATAAGAGCCTCTGACAGCTCCTTCGTGTTTCCCTCTAACACCTGCACTTCAACCAGCGGATAGGCTTCCATCAGCGCCGGGAGTACCTTCGGCAGCAAGAGCCTTCCTCTGGTATGGGAAATCCCTACTGCAAACTTACCGCGCTTCTCGTCCTTCACATCCGAAAGCTCCTGCAGCATCGCCTGATAGCTTGCCTCCATCTCCAGCGCATATTTATAAAAAATCTCTCCCCCGCAGGTCAGTCTCATCGGCGCTTTCCGCTCAATCAGCGTAAGTCCCACTTCTTTTTCCAGGGAAGCAATATGGTTGCTTAACGCTTGCTGGCTGATATAGAGCTTCTCAGCCGCCCTTGTGAAATTCAGCTCCCTGGCAGCCGCAATAAAATAGACCAGATTTAAGTGATTAATCATATCCTTTTATATACCTTTCTCATATCCGTTCTATCATTATACCCTACAATCACTCCCCTGTGAAATACAAATTTACAAAACTCTTTTATCCTCTATTTGTGCGGGCGCAATTTGCGGCCCGGAGGACAAAAAACAACGCCCTTTTTACAAGAACAACAAAAGAAGCTGTTAGCAGCAATTTTATCTGGGAATCCGAGCATCGCGCATTGCCGGATTATCAATCAGGCTTCCGTCTGCCTCAAACCGGGACCCATGACAGGAACAGTCCCAGGAGTGCTCATGCGGATTCCATTTCAGGGCACATCCCATATGAGGACACCGCTTCTTTACAGGCGTAAGCAGATTCGCCATTGCCGCCGCCCCATTCACCAAAAGCTGCGGCTTTAGAATACTCCTGTCCGGCGAAAATGCGTCTTCCCAGGGATTTTTCTTTCCCATTACCATATCCCGCAGTAACATGGCCGAAACCATTGATGAAGTCATCCCCCATTTATGAAAGCCGGACGCCACATACAAATCCGGCGTATGAGAAGAATACGGACCAATATAAGGAACCTGATCCAGACTCATGCAATCCTGTGCCGACCAGGCATAGGCCTCTCTGGCTTCCGGATAATTTAAATTCGCAAAATTCCGAAGCTCCTGCCAGTTTCCTCCCTTCTTTCCGGTCCGGTGACTCCCTCCGCCCACCAAGAGCAGATTTTGATAATTCCGAAATGACAGCCCGGTCTGCGCCTCATCCACATACATGCCATTGACATTCGGCGCTCCCCTTAAGGCAATCACATACGACCGGTGTTGATACAGTTTTAGAAAATAGCTTCCATGCTTATTTAAAAATGGAAAATGTGTTGCTACAATGATTTTATCCGCTTGAATTTCCCCCTGTTCGCTATAGGCTTTTCCGGGCGCAAGCTCCCGGATAAAGGTGTGTTCATAAATGGGGAGCCTCTCTGCGGCTGCCGCCAGGAATTTCAGCGGGTGAAACTGCGCCTGTTCCGGAAACCGGACCGCGCCTTTTACCGAAAATGGAAGCGGAACTTCCTCCGCAAACTCCGCCGGGAATCCAAGAGCATTCACCGCTTTTACTTCCAGCTCTAATTTCCCTCTGTCACGCCGGGAATATACATATGCATCCTTTTTTTCAAAATTACACTCCATATCTTCGGCGAGATTCCGATATTCCTCCAGCGCACATTTACCCGCGTCAAGATATGCCTCCGCAATTTCCTTCCCCCGGGACTTCACAAGTTTATCATAGATAAGTCCATGCTGAAAAGTAAGCTTCGCCGTCGTATTGCCGGTCATGCCGCTTCCGATTGTCTCCGCTTCTGCCAGACAGCAGTCGACGCCTGCTTTGCGTAGAAAATACGTACACAAAACTCCGCATAAACCGCCTCCAATAACAAGTACATCTGTTTTTATATTACCATTTAACCTCCCGAACGACGGAAGTTTCAGACCATCCCGCCAGACCGATTCCTGCATAAGATTAACCCCTCCTATAAAGACTCTCATTCAACTAAAATTTGTTTAAATTCAAATGAATAACTTCCTTTAGTATGACCGTAAATGAGAAATCATATCCCGCTGTCGAATAATGATAGATAATTTTCTAAATTTTTCAATCTAAATCTTTACCATTTTACTTATAAATGATATGTTTAATATATATTTTATAAGGAGGACATGAAACATGGCTAGAAGAAAAAAAGTGGAAGAAAAAAATTATGATGAATTAATCCAGGCATCTGAAGACAGAATCGCAACGCTTTCATCTGAGTTGAAGGAAGAAAAAGCGGCTCTCAAGAGATTGAAAAAAGATAAAGTAATTTATGATAAAATGGTTGAGGAACAAAAAAAAGAAATTGAAATTAAGGAAATCACTTCTATGATTGTAGAATCCGGAAAGTCGCTTGATGAAATCAGAGAATTATTATCAAAATAAAACATGATATACATTGCTAAGCTAAGAACAGGGAATCTGTGAAAACAGGTTCTCTTTTTTCTGTTGCAGTTACCAGGCCATCCGGAAATACAATGCACTCTCTCTGTGCCGCTGAAAAGGTTTTCACCGTTGAATTTTAAGTGTTCATAATAAAATCAAGCGGTTTCGGTATTCAGTAATCTTACAAAACTGTTATACTTTCTGTAAGGCTTCTGTAATCCTAATGAATTATACTGAACATACAAATACAGAGAATACAACATCGTGTATTTGGCAAATTATAAGATTGGAGGATGCGGCATATGAGCATCATCGTAAAGGTACAAGATTTAGTAAAATACTACGGCTCAGGCGAGAATCTGGTGAAAGCAGTCAACCATACCAACCTGGATATAGAGCATGGGAAATTTACTGCAATCGTAGGGCGTTCCGGTTCCGGTAAATCTACCCTTCTTCATATGATTGGAGGACTTGACAGACCGGATTCCGGTAAAGTATTCATCGGAAAGACAGATATATTCGCTCTAAAAGAAGACCGGCTCGCGCAGTTTCGCAGGAAAAAAATCGGATTTGTCTTTCAGGATTTTAATTTGATTCCTTCGCTGAATGTATGGGAGAATATCGTTCTGCCTCTCGGCCTGGACGGCAAAAAGGTTCCGGAGTCGGAAATCGAAGAGCTACTGATTCAACTGGGGCTTCAGGATAAAAGGCGCGCCATGCCGGCCACCCTGTCTGGCGGGCAGAAACAGCGGGCCGCCATTGCCCGGGCTGTCGCGGCAAATCCCGCCATTATCTGTGCAGACGAACCCACCGGCAATCTGGATTCTCAGTCGGAACTGGAAGTGATAAATCTGATGAAAAAATGTGTCACTGATTACGGCCAGACTCTGGTTATGATTACTCACGACGAAGGAATTGCCCAGATGGCGGACTACATGGTCGTGATTGAAGACGGCAAGGTGGTGAGTCAGTCATGAAAATGGTTACAAGAACGGCAATTGCCAATATGAAGTATCACAAGAGTAAGAATATCCTGACTGGAATTGCAATTTTCCTGACTTCGGTACTTCTCTTTCTTGTTCCTTCCATCGGATTTGCCTTCATGGATACGGAATTTACCCTGGTCAGCCAGACCTATCCTACCTGGCATGCCTTGT
This sequence comes from uncultured Lachnospiraceae bacterium, assembly GCA_949742505.1. Lineage (GTDB taxonomy): Bacteria > Bacillota > Clostridia > Lachnospirales > Lachnospiraceae > Claveliimonas. Next base: position 7,886 of record CATJPU010000306.1, read on the forward strand.
TCCGAGCCGTAGATGAAACTACGGCCGCAGGTCTTATGGCCCATCACGATATCGA
>CATJPU010000307.1 GCA_949742505.1 uncultured Lachnospiraceae bacterium
GCAATCGCGCTTCCGGTAACCCCCGCACCAATAATTACAACATCATACATATTACAACCCTTCCTTCCACTCATCGTATTTTGTAAAAGAGGAATAAAAAAAGAGTACAAAAACAATCGGCCTGTTGCCGCTATTCTTGTACTCCGTTTTCTCCAAATCATTATTTAACTGTGTTTAGCATAGCACAGTTTCGCTCTCTATGCAATACCCAAATTTAAATAAACCAAAGTTCCTGCTTCGTTGTGGATATAGCGGTTGCGCCGGCCTTTAACGCCAGCATTACATCCTCTTTATCATCAATCATCCCCCCGGCAATCACCGGGATTCTCTGGGCCTTCGTAACTCTCGTAATAATCTTCGTCATGATTCCCGGAAGAATCTCAATACAGTCCGGCTTCGTAACTGCGCTCTGCTTGCGGATATTCTCCAGAGAACGGGAATCCAGCACAAAAAAGCGATGCACCGCATACAGCCCCAATTCTTTCGCCCGGTTAATCTGCGACGTCTTCGTGGATATAATTCCGTCCGCTTTTGTCATATTCTTAATATAATCCACCGCAATCTCCCTGCCGTCAAACCCGGACACCAGATCCAGATGCACCATGGCCGTTCTGCCCTGTGCCTTTACCCGGTCAACAATTGAGGTAATATTACAGATATCCCCAAATAAGATAAAGATAATCTGGCTATCTGACTCAAAGCTTTTCACCATACTCTGCTCATCTTTAACCGTAGCAATAACCGGACAGTCTTCCACAATTTCCCGAAATCTATTTCCCATACCGCTGTTCTACTCCTTTTCCAGTCCGGCGAAGAATAATTCATAGAAATCATCTTCCCCGGCAAGTTTCGGAGAGTTCTCTCCCCCGCCGTTTGTGCTCCTGCGCATGGACGCATAGAAATCCTCTCCTGCGTTAATCATATCCATCTCATAAATCTCATAGCCAAATTCCCTGCACAGCCTGCAGAAATCCGACAGAGGATCCTCTGCCTCCCTGGACCGAAAAAACGCCTCTTTCCATTCCGGTTTCTTTCTTGTCTTCTGCTGAAGCTCGTCCAGCATTCCTACAATGTCCGCCATCTTATGTCTCCTCCGTCCCTATCGCCAAGCACGTTATAACCTGCCTTATTTCAGCCAGTTCCTATCGCAATATGTGCGCTGGCAGTCTGACCTTCCACATTATTCCATCAGCAAGCACATGATTCACTGATAATTATGCAACGCCATACCAGCCAGCTTACTGCCCCGCGGCATAATTCTTGCAGCTCCGGCTATGATTCCACACCGACTTTCTTACATACGTCCGCAAGACAGCATTTGTCGCAGAAGGGCTTTGTTCTGGCCGTACAGACTTCCCGCCCATGATATACCAGGCGGTGGCAGAAATCGCTCCCCTCTTCCGGAGGGATAATCTTCCACAGCGCCATCTCCACCTTTTTCGGCTCCTTCACACCGTCCACCAAACCCATACGGTTGGTCAGACGGATACAATGGGTATCCGTAACAATGGCAGGCTTACCAAATACATCCCCCATAATCAGATTCGCGCTCTTCCTTCCTACTCCCGGAAGCTTCAACAGTTTATCAAAATCATCCGGCACCTTACCGCCATATTCATCCCTTAAGATTCTCATGCAAGCGCTGATATCCCTTGCCTTACTCTTTCCCAGCCCGCAGGGCTTCACGATTGCTTCAATCTCCTCCGGCGAAGCTTCTGCAAGGGCATTCACATCCGGGTACTTCGCATACAAATCTTCAACCACAACATTCACTCTGGCGTCCGTACACTGGGCTGCCAGACGGACGCTGACCAGAAGCTTCCACGCATGGTCATAGTCCAATGTACATCCCGCATCCGGGTATTCCTTTTTCAGCCGCTGAATAATCTCTAACGCTCGTTCTTTTTTCCTCATATGTAAATTTCTCTTTTCTTTCGTTTACTAAACTGGCGTATGATTCAGGCAGGACTTTTTACGCGCCGCCAAATCCTGTCTGTCCCCCAGTTTACTCGCTTACGGTTTCCATTATACCATGTCCCGGCAGGATAGCAAAGAAAAAGAATTATCATCTTATGGTGTAATCCCGTTCAAATAATTCTTCGCTGATTTGCTTCTGCAAAAAAATCTCAGGGACCTTCTCCACAATTTTATTCCTTACAACCTCCTTGCTCTTCCCCGCATATTTCGGCATTCCATACATTTCCTGTATATGCGCAAGCTCCGGCCTCCAGAGCATCTGAATCTTGCGCCTTATATCCATCCTGGGGTTGTCCTCCGCTTCCCTTACCATATAAAAATCCACCTGATTATCCAGCCATTCCACAGATATGATTCCCCAGTATTCCGGAATACGCTCCCTGACATGAACTGCATGGGTAGAACCTACTGCCACATAATTCCGGTCAAAATACCTGTCATAATCCTTTACCTGACCGTCCAGCCTCGCATAGCTGTCCGCATCGCTTTTGATTTCAATTCCCGCAAGCCGGTCCGGAAGAACCATCACGATATCTGCCCTTGATTTTCCAATCTGTTTTTCTTCTATCATCCGCACCTTTCCATACCGCTCCTCCAGATAATCAAATAATGGCTCGCGGATATCTCTGTCATACAACATACTTACACACCGCTTTCCTTCTGAAACGTACTTTTCCAGACTTTCTTATAAACGATTTTAGAGAAAAATCCACAGAAAAATTCTTTCAAATCAGCTTCTTCTCTTGTTTGGAATATTATATGGCTATGATATAGCGCTTGCGGGTCTTCCACTCCGCCATGTTATCATCATATCGTATGTCTTCAACACTCAATCCAGCAACTCTTTCTCCGTCTCGAGCAATATCTGAACCAATACCTTATAATCCAAATACTGTATTCCATTCTTTCCAAGATAAATTTTATCAGATAGTTTGCTGCTATAATATACATCCATTGCTTTTTCATAAGAAAAATTGCAAATCTTTGCTAAATACCCTATGATTCGTTCTTCAAGATTTTCCTGATATACATGTTCCAACGTCTCTTCATTCATATCTTCATTACCTCATAAAATGATTCATAATATAGTAATTAATTTATAGCTCTCTGGCTCATCAAAGCAATCTGATCATAATCACGATACACTTTCATTTCTTTTAAGGCCTGTTCCCTCACCGTCGTCACATAAAACCCTTTTCCAAAATCCAATGGCCGAAAGGAATGTTCTATATCCGGTAGATTCACAATAATATTTGAACCATGGTAAACGATCATACGGTTATCCCCCTGACATTCAGATATTCCTCAATGTCTTCAATAATATACTTTGTGCTTTGCGTATGAAGAATCTCATAATGAGGTATCAAAAAGCCCATAATGCAATCGGTGCTTTTCATGTTTTTATATATTTCGGACGGCTTTTGTTTCCAGTGATTTGCACATGCGTGGATCATATATACAACGAATGAAAACGTATCTTTATTCATAGTTCCATTTCCTTTTCATAAATAATTATCTTTAATCGGTTACACAGTTCTATATGCTTCTCAACTTGGAATTTATATTTTCCCCTTGATACATTTTACAGTGCTGAAAGAAGCAACAAAGAGAGCAGCCATCATGATAATACCGTCCATTCTTATAACCCAATCCGATAAGGGTATAACAATCTTATTTACTACCATTACAATTAAGGTAATAATCAAAATACATATACTAATAATTTGTGCTTTTTTCACGTCTACACTTCCTTTCAAATCTGTGCTTGACTTTAACGCTCAAAGTCAGCTAAAACTTCCCAATGACCATTATGACTGCTCCCCACACGCTTAATAACCTCTTGTTTTTTCATCTTATTCAGATAATATTTCACCCTGTCTACTGTCCAATCCAATTCCATCGCTATTTCTTTCTGTGTAAGTTTCGGATTCTTTTGAATAACTTCTAATATAACTTTATCGCTTTCTGTAAACTCTAAGACAAATTCTTTACCATTATAGACAGTTTGGGTAGTTTGGGTAGTAGTTTGGGTAGTTTGGGTAGTTTGGGTAGTATCCCGGACATCCAATACAGCCGTTTTCCGAAACATATTAACCCGAAAATCCCCGTCAAAATCAATCAATTCCGGTTCAGGCAAACCGTATTCCCTGCATTCACGAAGTACCTTCGGAATACCTGTGCCCCATTTTTCAATGATCTTCATATATGCAAATGCACTGGCTATCGCCGGATTACGCAGCTTTGAATACCCTTCCACTATTTTTTTCAGGGATACCGTATTCAAAAGCATTCCTGGCGAAGTCACTTCTAATCGGTCGTCAAAAATTGCCACCTGAATATTTCCCGGTTCTAAATAACTGCGATGAGCAACTGCGTTTGCAATTAATTCACGTACGCTGTCAACTGGAAGCTCGTATACATCCTGCCTGAAAATCCCTTTGATTTGCATTCCCAGATTTATTTTTTCAAGAACATATTGAAACGCTGCTTCCACCTGATCCTGAATTGCTCCATCATATTCCCGGTGATCAACAAAATACGCCCGCGTCGTCCCTTTAAATACAGCGCATTGGATAACCGGCTGCATCCGCATCTGTCCTGTCAGCAATGCATAAGCATTCGTAGGAACAATTTCTCCATTTTCTTCCTTCAAGACGCCCCACGTCAGGAGTACATTTTTTGTCACATTGCGGATTGTGGCCTTTTCACTGTCGTTCCAGGTATTTTTCAATGCAGCTTCTTTCATTTCACTGCATAACTTTTCTATATCTTCCTCTGTAACTTTCAGATTCCAACAGGGTTCATTATCAAAATACCGATTCTGCCCCTCCAAAATCAATTCTTTCAGCATATATCCCTCAGCATGTCTCGAAGTGCCTGCAACCCGGACATAGGTGCCGTCCGCAAGCCCCTGCCGCTTTATATAATACGGACGCATCGGACCTGGATGAATCTCAACTACAATTATTGTTCTATCATCAATTGTCTTTAAGCTCACATCCGGATAAATTTTTGGCTCGCAGCTATCTGAAATAGCATTAGTGATTGCATCGATTGTCTGGAAAATTCTATCCTGATCCATTCCTACCACTTCTAATGTTTTATCATCAACGCCAAAAACAAGACGTCCCCCATGTCCATTTGCAAAAGCAACAACTGTTTTCATATACTTTTCGCTTTTACCTGGAACTTCCACTTTATATTCAATCTGAACCGATTCTCCTGAAAATAAATTTCCCATTTCCATAAGCAATCCCCCCTCTCCGAGTAGCCTTCCATTCATTTGTTGTAAGAAATATGTCTAATTACGAGAAATTGTCCGTTTCTTCTGGTTCTATAATCTTTACAGGCAATCGCAGTAAATACTACACATAATTTTTTTATTTGTGCCATATTAAGTATTTCCGACATATCATAAATAATATCATATACTTTATTATTTATTCC
>CATJPU010000308.1 GCA_949742505.1 uncultured Lachnospiraceae bacterium
ATCCGTGAGAAAATTGAGATTAACCCGAAGGAACCAAAATATTTGAAGGTGGTGTGGGGAGTTGGATACAAAATTGAAAAACAGGCATAGTTTATTTATAAGTTTACTGCTGGCGTATCTGGCGCTGATAACGGCGCTGCTGGCAAGCGGCTGGTATGGAACGGTAAGTGAAGCGGGAGAGATGATTCTTGTAGCTATGGTTGCGGCAGCGGCGGGGGCGTGGATATTCCCGCTGTTTAAACTTTTTCAGACAGGGGAAGAGGCAATTTTCAAAGCGCCTTTTGAAGCGGCAGTTTTTATCGGCATGGCAGCCGTATTGTACAGCCAGTACGGAAATATACCCTGGGAACTGCATTCACAGACGGCAACCGGAATTACTGTCTGCATTATCTTCGCAGGTATGGCGGTCAGCTACTGGGTATCCGGATGCCTGCGGCAGATATCTGTTATGGGACTGCAGGCATATATGAAGGAGCGGTCGCTGCTTGTCCGGTATGGAAGAGGCATGAAAAAGGCGTGCATAACAGGAGTAAAGCAGGCAAAGAGCGGGATAGAAAAGCTATACCATTCCTTTGAGGAAATAGATTTCAGCGAGAGAAATAATAAGGTCATCCTGAAAATTGTGGCTGTGAATTTCCTGATTCTGGCGGTGGTGTGCGCGCTGTGGTTTTTTGGAATATTTGCGCTGCTGGCATATTCTGTAATCCTGTTCTGTATTTTGAGGAAGTACTTTGACGATATACGGGGGAAGTACGCCGAGCTTTTGCGAATCACAAACCGGATGGCAGAAGGAGAGCTGGATATTGAGATTACAGAAGACCTGGGGATATTTAATCCCTTTCAGACAGAGATGTTAAAGATTCAGGATGGATATCAGAAAGCAGTAGAGAGGGAAGTGCATAGCCAGCGGATGCGTACGGAGCTTGTAACGAACGTCTCTCATGATCTGAAAACGCCCCTGACGGCAATCATTACCTACGTGAATCTTCTCAAAGAGGAGAAAGACGAGGAGAAGAGAATGGAATATATAGATATTCTGGATAAGAAGTCTCTTCGTTTGAAGGAGCTGATTGAGGATTTGTTTGAGATTAGTAAGGCCAGCAGCCAGAATGTAACCCTTCAGATTGTGGATGTAGATGTGGTAAATCTGTTTAAGCAGGTCCGGCTGGAGCTGGAAGAGAAATTTAAAGAATCCGGACTGGATTTCCGCTGTACGTATCCGGAAGAGAAGCTAATCTGCGGGCTGGACAGCCAGAAGACTTATCGGATATTTGAAAATCTGCTGATTAATGTGTCGAAGTATGCGCTTGCAGGAACCAGGGTGTACGTCAGGATTTTTACGGAATCGGAAGGGCAGACTGCAGTGATTCAGGTTATGAATGTATCGGCGGAAGAGATTACGGTGAAGGCGTCCGACTTAACCGAGCGGTTTGTCAGAGGCGATGCTTCCAGAAATACGGAAGGTTCCGGACTGGGGCTTGCTATTGCAAAAAGCTTTACAGAATTACAGAAAGGAAGCTTTCAGATTCAGGTCGAAGGGGACTTGTTCAAAGTTGAAGTAAGGTTTCGCATTCAGGGATGTCGGCTGCATGGGAATGGAGACATAGCTTCCGGGGCAGAAGGCGGGATTGAATCTGAGAACACGTTCTAAGAAGATGAATCAATTGAAATATGCGATAATCAATAAAAGTGCAGACTTTGATTACTGAACAAGGTCTGCACTTTGAGTTTCGTTATGCAATGCTGTACTAGAACGTGTCTCCAAATCCGGCATAAAATCTGAATTTTTCTTGTATCTTATGTCATCAATTTTTTTTCGCCGCTGCAAGTTTTACGAAACTTAAGCAGGAAAAAAGCATTAACATAACATAGAAAAGAAGTCTTGCTTCATCACCAGTTCTCGGACTGTTGATATTTGTCCTGTTTCCGTCTGACTGACCGCCCGGTGAAGTTGTACCGGAACCTCCCGAATTAGAACTGCCGCCGGGATTGGAACTGTCATCTCCGGAATTGGAGCTGCCGCCGGGATTGGAACTGTCGTCTCCAGGATTGGAGCTGTCGTCTCCGGGATTGTCCGCCTCTGTATAAGCGATAACAAAATCAGAAAAATGTCCGACCGTCCATCCGATATTTCCATCTTTGTAACCGCCGTCAAGTTTGGTCTTTCCACCATTCTCGTCCATATACCAGACAGTGAAGTCTGATGCTTCCAGGCCCGAAGGAACTGTAAAGGGAATTTCAATCGTGGCAGTGCCGCCCTTAAAGTCGGAAATACGTTCCCTGCTCTGGGAGCAGATAAGATAAGCTTTCACGCATCCATAAACCTTCATGTCCTGTACGGCTTCTTGCTGTACCTTATTCAGGCCGTCTATTCCGGTATTGTCAAGCACAAGCTGTATCTGGCTTCCCCCGGACTGCTCCACAACCGCCTCCATGGTCTTTTCATCCAGCCGGACTGTTCCGGTGGAAAAAGTTATGGCAAGGCTTTCTTCTGTATCGGTTTTTTCCGCGGCCTCTTTTAACGCTTCGATAGTAGCAACGGGAAGGTTTAATTTGTCAATCTTCTGAGCGGCCCCGGAGAGGTCGATGACAACAATATTGGCAGTTCCGTCCACAAGCTTATCTATTTCCTCCTGGGTAAACTCCTGAAGCGTCGCCGTACTGCCCACAATCACAGCTTTGATGTTGACGGTACTCCCGCCGGATACGGGAATCTCAACTAACGGCTCATCCGGTGTTGTCGGCTCGCCGCCTTCGGGATTGGTTCTTTTATGGATGATAAAGTCCGCTGTGGCCACAGCCTCCGTATAATTGGCGGTGGCTGCGAAAGTGGCCTTCACTGTATAAGTTCCGGCATTGACAGGCTTATCCTCCGTATAAGAATCATCATTCGAGTCCTTTTGCTTATAGAGATAGGTCACATGGTCAATGCCGTTGGTATCGGAAACAGGCATGGGTTCACTGGCTGTCTCGCCGTAATTCCAGTCTGCCATTGTGACGGAACCAACACCTGTCCCCTTGGGAATGGTAATCGTTACGGGCGCGCTGGTTACATCCAGGTAAACATCATTTCCGGCCATCGTAGCGGTAACCGTAACTGACCCCGTCTTAGACGGCGTAAGAATATTGCCGGAAACCGTTGCTCCATCCGAAGGGCTGACCGTATAAGTCACCGCCCCGTTGGTGCTCCCGCCGCTGGTGGTAAGGGTCAGCGTCTGTCCATAAGACACCGTTGCGCCGCTTGTGATAATGAGTTCCTTCTGAGACTGTTTGCGCGTATCAATAGTTTTATTTGCGGTACGGGTCATATAATTGGTGTCGCCGCTGTAAATGGCCTGAAGCTTATATTCCTTCTTCTCCGGCGCTGCAAAATTGCAGCTTGCCATACCATCCGCTCCAACCCCGACCGGGGAACCGATATCCTGTGGGGCGCCGCCGTCCGTAATATCCGTAAACTGCACTGTGCCTCCAGGGAACACACCCCTTCCTGACTTGCCCAAAGTTACCTTTAAAGCCACATTCCCATCCTGGGCGACTGTGGCTGAGAGCTCCATGTCAGGCATGGCCTTCTCTACATTTACCGTAACAGGGTTCTCCGTATCGGTAATTGTCTCATAATTGTTCACCGTATCTTCCGAGGGTGTAAATACTACCGGGTAGCCCATGTTGCTGCCTCCTGCGGGAACTGTATCAGGCTCCTTCCATGAAAAACTTCCATAGGCTGTACTGCCGCCCTTCAGAACGCTGTCTGTCAGTGACTGTCCATAAGTCAGATTCCCCGCCTGTGGCCAGGCAATAACCGGGGCCGAAGCCTTCTTAATCGTAAAGCTTGTCTCCGCCTTACCGAAATAGCTGCCCCTGCCGGTGATGACCACTGTGACTGTGCCTGCATTGATAAAATCATCCGTCACTTTTCCGTCGCGCTGATAAGTTACTGTATAATCTTGATTTTCCACTAAGCCTGTCAAACCGTTTTCCACGGTAACCACTGGCTGCTGGGGATTTCCATTGTAGGTAAACTCTGTCGCCGACAGGCGAACCATGCCGCCGGTAATCTGCTCAGCTCCCACAGCGAGGAGCGCAGAAGCTGAGAGTTCCTGACTGTTTACTGTAGATGCTCCGGGAATCGCAGCAGATATTGTATAAGCACCATCCGGAATCTCTGGTGCAGAGGAAACTACAAGATCGCTTCCATCGCCGGCATCATTATAAGTAAAATATAATTCCAGACCAGTATCACTCACATAAGTGCCGGTATTCTGGTCGTAGGGAGCCGCAGCTCCGTTTACAGAAACTGTAATCCCTTCCATAAGCACCAGCTCCTGGGCTATATTTTGACCGCTTCCGTCCTCTGCCGTAACCGGAAGCAGCGCTTCGGCTGCGCCGCTGGCAACAGAAACGTCTCCCAGTCCAAAGTTTGCCACCTTGGGGCCTGAGGCCGTTCCGTTTTCTGCGGCTATCCAGCTTCCGTCGGCTTCCTTCCGGAACACCAGGTCTCTGCCGTTGGACGGCAGCAAGAGAAAGCTGTCCTCCGTAGCTTTTGCGGCCATCAGGTAGGTTTGTCCTGCCGTAACCGTTCCTGTACTGAGAGTTTCGTCAACATTCACGCCGCCAACGGCTACCTTCGTCGTCCCGGTAACCCCGCCGTCTATGGTAAGCTTCTGGCCGGATCCCAGCACCAGTGTACCGCCGCCGTCAAGAGAACTGACGGCTATATCGTTCTCCGGCATCTTTCCAAAATCCAGTCTGGTCTTATCCGGAACGCTCACCGCTGCGCCCGGGCTGAAGCTGCTGCCTGCATTCAGAGACAGAAAGGCAGACTTGTTTCCCGGCCGGAGGTTCAGGCTGCCGATATCCTGAAGAATCGGAGAATACTGATAGCCATTTCCCGCATCGGTAAAATTCACCGCCGCATTGCTGCTTCCTCCGGTGGCTCCGTATACGTTTGTTGAGTTGTTGCTCAAATTCACCGTTACGCCACCGGTAGCTTTATATTGGCCGGCATCCGCAATCATATCATTGGAGAAACCGCCCGTCCTGTTCTCTCTTGCGCCGTGAGCATAGATATCGCCCATCCCGCCGGCGCCCGGCTCCAGGGTAACAACCGCCGCTCCGGTATAGTCGTTAGGAGAATCTTGGACGCCATCTACCACATCAGAAAGACTTCCGGCATAAATATTGCCTAGGTTATTATTGCCCCTGACAGTGATATGACCCGCATTTCCGGGAGTGGGAATCTCTGCCGGATTGCCGCCGCAATAATCCGTTATTCCGCCGCAGAACAAAGAGATGTTGAATGAACCAGTGTTTGTTACATTCTCCAGGGTCAGAGCGCGGCCATTAGCTATAATAGCGTTTCGCACCGGATTGGCAAACCCGAGCTCAATATCCCGAAAAGTCACGTCTCCCCCCAGCACGAACCCGGCAGGCCGCAGTGTGATTTTCCCGCCCTTTGAGGTAATGGCGAGCTCTTTCCCGTCGTCTCCAATGACAACCGCATCATCTGTAGAAGTAGACGTAGGTATTACGATATCACCAGTTACATTGATAGTGGTGACATCCGGATTCTTCAACGCTGCGGCAAATTCTGCCCAGGTCCCCGCATCCGCTTCCGTTCCTGCCGCATGCGCCAAATTGGGCAATAGTGACAAACACAGTGACAGACCGATCATAATACTGAATATTCGTTTTCTCATATATTTCTCCCTGTATTTTTATGCATAATCCACAAAGCTTCTGCTTCGCCATCTGCACACATTTTTGGTTCCTCTATTATACCAAGGTTTAGCCTCCGATTACAAGAAATTTCATCATTCCATACTGTTTTTGCTAATTTTTTGCTAAAATCCCAGTTATTCTGGAATGCGTTTGGAAATGGTTGACAAATTCCTGAAATTCGCATAAGATAATTCTATATGAAAAGACTTGGAACGAAGAGAGTAGGGGAGAACGGAACCGTCAGAGAGAGACTGCCATTAGGCTGGAAGCAGTCTTCGGGAAAGTATTTTTGAAGTGCATTCGGGAGTTGACCTGGTGAAAGCTTAAGAATCTGCAGTGATTATCCGGGTACGGAAAGGGCGCACGTTACGCGCATGGAGCGGAGGAATTTCTGTAGAGTTATGTGGAAGGAAGTCCTCTATGAGAGTGGAACCGCGGAGGAATACTTCGTCTCTTGATTGATAGAGACGGAGTTTTTTCTTTTTAGATTTTTTAAAATTTATCAGACAGGAGAGATATTTATGGGATTTATGTCCTATATTAAGGAAGAGATTCGTGTAATCAGAGAACGGGATCCGGCGATTAAGTCGAATATGGAGGTATTTCTGTATCCCAGTTTCAAAGTGATTTTGAATTACCGGCTGGCCCATCGGTTGTTTTTGAAAAAGCATTATTTTATGGCCAGATGGATTTCCCAGCGGGCGGCCAGAAAGACAGGAATTGAGATTCATCCTGGGGCGACGATAGGAAAAGGTTTGTTTATTGACCATGGCAGCGGCGTGATTATCGGAGAGACGGCAGAGCTTGGAGATAATGTGACCTTGTATCAGGGAGTGACGCTGGGAGGAACCGGCAAAGAGCAGGGAAAGCGCCATCCTACATTGAAAGATAACGTAATGGTAAGCGCGGGCGCGAAAGTATTGGGTTCCTTTACAATTGGAGAGAATTCTAAGATTGGCGCAGGGTCAGTAGTGCTAAATGAAGTGCCGCCCAATTGTACGGTGGTAGGCGTTCCGGGACGTGTGGTGAAGATGGGGAATCTTAAGATTCCGCGTTATGATATGGATCAGGTGAATCTTCCTGACCCGGTTACCAGCGATATTTCAAAGTTACAGCAGGATAATGTCTGGATGAAGGAGAAAATCAGCCAGTTGGAGAGGAAACTGAAAGAATTGGATCATCAGTAAATTAAAAGGAGAGATAAGATGAAACTGTATAACACAATGTCTAAGAGAAAAGAAGAATTTGTTCCGGTAGAGGAAGGAAAGGTTAAGATGTATGTCTGCGGGCCTACAGTGTATAATTTTATTCATATCGGGAACGCAAGGCCGATGATTGTATTTGATACGGTGCGCAGATACTTTGAATATAAGGGATATGACGTCAACTATGTGTCGAATTTTACGGATGTGGACGATAAGATTATCAAAAAGGCCAATGAAGAAGGTGTGCCGGCCGGTGAGATTTCTGCAAGATATATTGCGGAGTGCAGGAAGGATATGGAGGGGATGAATATTAAGCCGGCCACCGCCCATCCTCTGGCAACCCAGGAGATTGACGGGATGCTTGCCATGATTAGTACGCTGATTGAGAAGGGCTATGCTTACGAGAAGAACGGAACGGTTTATTTCCGCACCAGACAGTTTCAGGATTATGGAAAGCTTTCGCACAAGAATCTGGATGATTTGCGCTCAGGGAATCGCTCGCTGTTAGTCAGCGGAGAGGATGAGAAGGAAGATCCATTGGATTTTGTATTGTGGAAGCCGAAAAAGGAAGGGGAACCGGCGTGGGAATCTCCATGGAGCGAAGGACGTCCGGGGTGGCATATTGAATGTTCGGTTATGTCAAAGAAATATTTAGGAGAGCAGATTGATATCCACGCCGGAGGGGAAGATCTCGTATTTCCTCACCACGAGAATGAGATTGCGCAGAGCGAGGCGGCAAATGGAAAAGATTTTTCAAAATATTGGATGCATAACGCATTTTTGAATATTGATAATCACAAGATGAGCAAGTCTCTTGGAAATTTCCGA
>CATJPU010000309.1 GCA_949742505.1 uncultured Lachnospiraceae bacterium
AGTCCAAAAATCACCAGCTTTGCCGGATTTATCTTCAGTGAATGATACACCTTATCCAAAAGTTCCGCATCCACCGAATCATCTGCATCTACAAACCATAGGTATTTCCCTCTGGCCTCCCTGATACCGAGATTGCGTGCACTGCTGACACCGCTGTTCTTTTCCTGACTGATTACATGGATTCTCCCATCCTTCTTTGCCGCCTCAGCAGCAATCTCTGCGCTTTTATCTTCCGAACAATCATCCACCACAATCAGTTCCCACTCTGAAAATGTCTGCCTCAGTATTCCCGTTAACATTTTGTCAATGTATTTCTCTCCATTATATACGGGCATTACAATACTAAAATAAGGCTTCGCTCCTTCTCTGCTCCCCATCCCGTCATATTCTCCTTTATATTTTGAACCCGCGGTAAACTGCACCGCCCGCATATCTTCCCGACAGCATTGCTTCATAAACCCCGGCTTGTCTCCTGATACCCCTGCATTGAAAAAATACTTCTCAGGAAGCAGCGCGTATCGGCAATATACATTTAAACGCCATTACTCCGTAAGTTCCGCAATCAGCCTCTCAATCCTCTTATAAGCCTCCGGCCTGTCAAATTCCGCCTCTGCAACCTCTCTGGCCCTCTTCCCCATCCTGACTCTTTGTTCTTCATTCTGATAAAGCTTCAAAATAGCGTCCGCCAGAATATTCACATCCTCCGGCATAATATTGATTCCAAAGCCGTCCTTTTTCACCTTGGCGCGAAATTCTTTACTCATACAGGTATTTATCATCGGTTTCCCCGCCGCAAGATAATCGCCAACCTTGGTAACGATGCTCTGAGGCGCCTTTTTAACAAAAGAATTTACCAGGATATCCGACTGTTTCAGATATGCCGCCATTTCCTCATAAGGCGCGTATCCGACAAATTCCACATTCTCTATCTGTCTCTCTTTCGCCAGATTCTCCAGCTCTTCTTTTAAGGGTCCGTCCCCCAGAATCTTAATCTGAATCTCAGGATGTCCTCTTCTTGCAAGCTCTTCTCCCGCAAGAATCATCGTACGAATATCGTAACTGGTTCCAATCGTCCCGGCATAGGATACCCAGAACTCTCCCTCGGGCTTTGCGGCCGCTTCCATATGCTCCTTTGCGCCCTGGTCAAATTCTTTGATTTCATTTCCTACATAAACAGTCACCTTCGGAATATCACGATTCTGATTCTGTCCGGGTCTGTCCCGATATTCGTCGGAGGTTCCAACCACCCCGGATACCAGAGAATAGACCTTCTCCGCGTCCCGTTTCAGGGGATAGAACAGTACGTCGCTGACTACCGGAATATCCAGCACCATCCGCATTGCCTCCGGCCATAAATCATTTACATCAGCCACAAAGGGAATCCCCTTCTTTCTCGCGTATTCCGCCGCCGCAAGAGCAACGTCATTGGGCGGAATCTCCGCGTAGATTAAGTCATAATCTTTCCCATCGGAAGGTCCCTTTTCCAGCATTTTTTTTAAATTTTTCGCCGCCATTTTATGGCTGATTACGCGAAGCGGATCAATATTCTTCCGGTAACCAGGCTCATAAATAAACCGAAGCTTATAGGGGTAAGTTCCTGCTTTTACATCCTTCTTAATCTTCCTTAAATCCCGCTGCGCCTTTTCCCAGTGCTGAAATGTTGTGGTAATCAAGTCTACCTGATACCCCATTTCTGTCAAAAACTCAGCAAGATAGCCAAATCTTGTATATCCTTTTTCATCTTTTAACCGGACTCCCATTGTCAGAATCGCAATTTTTTTCACTTTAATACCTCCAGAACGGTCTTTATCATGATTTTCAAATCACCAGGTACCCCTGCTTTTTTCAAATATCTCAGATTATAGCGCATCTTCCTCGGAAGAATGTTCTTCACATAGGCTTCGTCCGCTGTTTCTCCATTTGCAGTATACCGGGCCAGAAGCTCGTCTTCTTCTTTAAAAGCAATACTTGCCTCAGAGGTTACCCCCGCAGGCAGAAGAAGGGTTGCCATCATGGATTCTGTGTAACAGCTCACATACTTCTCCACTTCCGGTCTGGTTCCCACAAAAGACATCTCGCCTGACAGAATATTAAATAGCTGAGGCAGCTCGTCCAGCCTGCATCCGCGAAGTTTCCGCCCGACTCTCGTGATGCGGTCGTCGTTCTTTCCCGTAATCAGCGCTCCCTTTTTATCTGCATCCACAACCATTGTCCGGAACTTAAATATACGAAATTTCTTACCGTAAGCGGTAATTCTCTCCTGACGATAAAAAACCGGCCCTTTATCCTCCGCCCGGATTGCATATGCAATCCCAAGCATTACCGGGGACAAAAGTACCGTCAGAATGAATGAAAAGAGTATATCCATGAAGCGTTTTCCTGCAAGAGCTTTCTTCTTCCCCGCTAAAATATCGTAGTATGGCCTTACCGCGTCAGTTCGCATATTCTCCGGCAATTCCTCCCACTTTTTCAACATATATTAATCCTTTCTGCTGCATTTCCACATAGCAGCATTTTAAAATCCCCACTGCAAACCGACTGCGCAGCGAACTGCATCCATGATTGGAGACGTGCATCCGACGCAGACAGAAAATGCAGAATCCACTGCTCAATCACGAGATGCTATTCACACAATCTATAAACTTCTCAATTACATATTCCTGCTGCTCATCTGTCAGAGAGGTATGAAGCGGCAAAGTAATCTCATTCTCAAACTGCGCGTATGCATTCGGGAAATCCGCAATCTGAAATCCCAGATTCCGATAAGCAGATAACAGCGGCAGCGGCTTATAATGTACATTCGTTGAAATACCTTCTTCCGCCATCTTTGTAATGATATCGTTACACTCTTTCCTGTTTCTTCCCGGAAGACGAACCAGATACAGATGTCCACTGGAAGCGGAACCCCCGCCATAATGGTTCAAAACCTGTACGGGCAGATTCTTCCAGGCAGAATCGTATCTCTCTATCATCTGCTTTCTTCTATTTAAAATACCGTCATATCTTTTTAGCTGAACCAGTCCCAGCGCCGCCTGAATATCCGTCATATTGCATTTGTATAGCGGAGCTACGATGTCATACTCCCATGCTCCGGCCTGCACTTTTGCTAACGCGTCTTTGGACTGTCCATGCAGGGACAGAAGCATATATTCCTTATACAGCTCATCCGAATCTATCCCCACCTGAGTCACTGCATCCGACCAGGTCACCGCCCCGCCTTCTGCAGTAGTCAGATTCTTAACCGCATGAAAAGAAAAGCAGGTAAAATCCGCAATCTCCCCACACATCTTCCCATCTCTCGCGGCGCCAAATGCATGCGCGCTGTCCGCAAGAATCAAAATCCTCCCCAGCGCCGCCTGCCGCTCATTGGAGGGGTGAAAAAGATGTTTCTTTTCTTCTGCAATCTGAAAAATTCGATCATATTTTGAATAAATGATTCCCGCAAGGTCCAGACAAATGATAGCTTTCGTCCGTTCCGTAACGGCCTCTGCAGCCTTCTCCGGGTCCATCTCAAAGCTTCCGGGCATGGTATCCACCAGAACCGGGGCAGCTCCCACATGGCAAATAACGCTGCAGGTAGCCGTATAAGTGTACGCTGTTGTAATCACTTCGTCTCCGGGACCAATCCCCATTACCCGGAGCGTCATCTCCATGCATGCAGTTGCAGAATTAAGACAAACCGCATATTTTGTGCGGCAGCGCTCTGCGATTCTGCGCTCAAACTCCTTTGTGCGGGGTCCGGTAGTAATCCATCCGCTGCGTAAAGTTTCCGCTACTTCCTGTATCTCTTCTTCCGTAATATCCGGCGGAGAAAATGCAATCTTCATGTGTATATCCTCATTTCCCATATATTCTATACCTTAACGGACATTAGCAGTCCGTTAAGTATGCCTTAACGGACATTACTAGTCCGTTAAATATGCCTTGACGTGCTATTAATCCGACTCTGCATCAGCAATACTCTGCTCAAGAAACGCGCTTGGCAGTTCCGACCTTGTATCCGGAAAATCATCGCACCAGCTCTCTCTTATCTTCCGATCTCTCTCAATCTCCATTTCACGAAGATTGTACGTCGGCACAATCTTATTAACAATTTTCTTCATATCTTCCGTCTCCGCATATGCCGCCTTATACAGATTCTCCAGCTCCTTCAGGAACTCGTCCTCATCGAATGCAATTGGCTTCCCGATATGAATCATCTCATGTTCCGTACTTTGAAGCCCTTCCTCGTCCATCAGAAGTTCTTCATACAGTTTCTCTCCCGGACGCAGCCCGGTATATTTGATTTCGATGTCCCTGCCGGGTACAAAACCGGAGCGCTCGATTAGATTCTTCGCCAAATCCAGAATTTTCACAGGCTGCCCCATATCCAGGACAAAAATCTCACCGCCTTTGGCGCTGGCGCCCGCCTGAAGTACTAACGACACTGCTTCCGGTATGGTCATAAAGTAACGTATGATGTCCGGATGAGTGACCAGCACCGGGCCGCCCGCCTCAATCTGTTTCCAAAATAGGGAATCACACTTCCGTTACTTCCAAGTACATTTCCAAAACGAACAGCTACATACTCTGTCTTAGAATGATTCGCAAAGGTCTGAATCACCATCTCGCAAATCCGCTTTGAAGCGCCCATAATATTGGTAGGATTCACAGCCTTATCAGTAGAAATCAGTACAAACTTCTTCACGCCGAATCTATCCGCAGCCAAAGCAGTCTTATAAGTTCCAAACACATTATTCTTAATCGCCTCATTGGGACTGTCCTCCATCAGAGGCACATGCTTATGAGCCGCTGCATGGTAGACGATATCCGGGCGGTATTTGGCGAATACATGATTGACCTTCCGGCCGTTTCTTACAGAACCAATCAGCACCACCAGATTCAAATTCGGATACTTGCTCTTTAATTCCTGCTGTATATCGTACGCATTATTTTCATATATATCAAAAATAATCAACTGGCGCACGCCGTTTGCCGCAATCTGACGGCAGAGCTCACTTCCGATGCTTCCGCCTCCGCCGGTGACAAGGACCACTTTATCGGAAACATAACGGCCAATCTTTTCTGTGATAATCTCAATCGGTTCCCGTCCGAGCAAATCCTCAATCTCCACATGGCGGAGCCTTGATACTGCCGCTTCGCCATTTACAAACTGATAAATACCAGGCATAACCTTCAACTCACAGTTCGGAACCTGCTGACAGATTTCAAGAATCTCCTGCTGCTCTTTCTTACTGATACTTGGAATCGCTACGATAATCTCGGTAATCCCGTATCTCTTCGCATTAGTTACAATCGCATCCCTGCCGCCTACTACCTTCACGCCATGAATATACGTACCATGCTTGCGCGGATTATCATCAATAATACAGCAAATCTTGGCGTCTAATTCCAGGCTTAACTCCAGCTCTTTCATTACCACATTACATGCTTCCCCCGCGCCGACTATCATGGTATAACGCATATGTCTCCCATGCATATTCCCCCGGTATAGGAGCCTGAGCAGCCGGTAAGAAAACCGGCTCAGACAGGTCAGCAAAAACAGCGTTGCAGGATACAGGATAAAGTAACTCCTGTATATGGGTCTGTAAGTCAGATAAAATGCCATCATATTAAAGAGCACGCTCAGCACGCAGGAACCCATTACATAGACCAGTTCCTTAACGCTGGCATAACGCCACAAACTGTTATATAACCGAAAACATGCAAAAATCACTACTGTTACAACTGTATTTACCAATACAAGTTCCCGAATAGATTCCGCATATTCCGGAGGTATCTCCTGAAAAGTCAGATTAAATCTGAGCCATAATGCCATAAACGAACTGACATTAATAAATATCACATCCAAAGTCACCAGAAATATCTTATATACAAAGGATAAATCCCATTTTTGAATCCACTTTTTCATAACTTCCTCCGTTCCGAACACAGCTTCTACTCCGTTCCAACTGAGCCTTCCAGCGTTTCGCCGTTTTCCACTGCATTGATTTCGGATTTAATCATATCTACCACCGCCTGATCCGGCTGCATTACATAAAGCGGCATTCCTGAATAAGAATAACAAAGCTGGTTGTCTCCGGTACCCTCTGCCGCAACAGATTTAATATTCCAGGAAGCTCCTTCTGCAAGCTGCTTCTTAATCAGATTCTGAATCTGCTCTTCTGACATATTGGTATCCACATTACCGCTGACACTGCTGATAATTCCATTGGCTCCGGTCAGAATCGCAGGAGATACCATCTTCTTAATCATGGCTGTAATCACTGCCTGCTGGTCTTTTCCACGCTGATTGTCTCCGCCCGGCACATTCATACGCTCCCTTGAGAATGCAAGCGCCTGTTTGCCGTTAAAGTGATTCATTCCCTGTACTACATTCATGACCATGCCGGAATCTGCGCTTGTGGTAAATGCATATTCGGATTCCACATCCACGCCTCCCAGCGCGTCTACCATCTCAATTAGTGATGTGAAATTCACTCTTGCATAGAAATCAATCTCTGTATCGTATAATTGCTCCAGAGTCGCCATGGATGCATCCACACCGTAAACTCCCGCATGAGTCAGTTTATCCTTCTGTCCTCCGGAAATTCCAGGTATTTCTACATAATAATCACGCGGAGTCGTCACCAGAAGCACCTGATGTGTCGTAGGATTCACTGTAGCGATAATATTCACATCGCTCCGGCTATTTGTCTCGATTGCACCGTACACGTCAATACCGCTGATATATACGGTAAAGGTTTCATCCTTCACTTCCACATCCGCCGCCTTATTCTCCAGCTCATTCTTAATATTGTGCGAATAGATAATCTTTGTATTTGTGCTGTATCCTTCAAAGGCTTCCTCTAAAATTCCCGAATAACCTTCATTATAGATAATTGCATCCACCTGTCCGTTATGCAGCGCTTCCGCCTGCTGGGCAAGGCTTTCAAACTCGACTACGCTAATCTCTGTTCCCAGTTCCTCATTAATTGCGTCTACCGTCTCCCGAATCTGCTCGCCTTTCATCTGGTACTGTACACCAAACTGGTAGTTTTCGGCATCCTGAATCTTCTCCGCCGGGTCGTCTGCCATAACGGCCACAACCATGCTGTCTAACTTATACTCGCCTCCGGAAATCTGACCAATCGCACTATTTACCCGGAACAGATAATAAGAAGCAAGTAATAACAATAAGGATAGAATTACACTTAACACTTTTCCGCCAATCGCATTTTTCTTGGAGAAAAACTGACTTGCCAGAATAAGTCCGAAACAGACTACTAATATTATTGCAATAATAGCCATAAATAATGCAGGAAACATATTCAGCTGAAATAAAGCCACAAGAAATACAACACTGATAACTGCTTCAATTCCTGCCAATACCAGACCAATTCTCCGGCTTAGATTATTATTCCCGGCGCCGTTACTTCTTTCTGGTCTGTCATACTCTTTTTCCCTTTTTGGAGCATGTTTCCCTCTTCTTCCTCTGTGCGGAACCCTTTTTTTCGCGTCTTTCTGACTCATGAATACCAAAACCTTTCTTTATATTACAAACTATATTTGCAAAGAATCTTACATATCTTCGTATTCTATCATTTTTCGAAGACTTTTGCAATACCGGCTTCAGTTTCGACAAACTTACATACCATTTTAGCAAACTTTGTTCCTTAAGTATTTTAAAGAGCTTTTCCTCATCTGACAACCCGTTCTACATAAAACGCCA
>CATJPU010000310.1 GCA_949742505.1 uncultured Lachnospiraceae bacterium
ACATCGCAGTGCTTATCGGAGAATTAATCATTAGCATTCTTGTATTTTTAGTACTTTATCGAAGAAATGGATATGAAAAAGACTGATGCAATTTAGACAAGGTAATTTTAGGTCAGTGATGTAAAAATACCAGGATAATACAGATTAGAACTTTCGCTAAGCATGACACTGGATAAGGACAAAACTCAAAAATATATTCAACTTTTCTTGCCGAAAGAAGATATCTTTACCAAAATGGCTTTTTCGGGATGTCCACAGGGATAGCGAGCATCGGATTGCGTCACCTCCGGCGGTTGCAGGCGGCGCAAAGCTTATAATGAAAGGGTAAAAAATGCAATATATAACTCATTATCAATCACCTATCGGCGGTATTCTCCTTGCCGCTGATGAAACCGGGCTGACCGGATTATGGTTTGACGGAGAAAAATACTACGCAGACCATCTTGACCCGGAGCATGAAGAAAAAAATACACCTATCCTCAAGCAGGTTAAAGAATGGCTGACAGTCTATTTTTCGGGCAAAGAACCGCATTTTTATCCGCCTATCCATATGAGCGGCACTCCTTTTCAGATTTCCGTTTGGAAAATTCTGCAAAAGATACCTTACGGAAAAACTGTTACTTATGGGGAAATTGCAAAGGAGATAGCGATGCAGAAAGGACTTTCCCGAATGTCCCCACAGGCAGTAGGCAGCGCAGTAGGACACAACGAAATCTCTATTATCGTTCCCTGCCATAGAGTAGTAGGGACAAACGGAAGTCTGACGGGCTATGCAGGCGGAATAGACAGGAAAGTGAAACTACTGACTTTGGAAAATACGGATATGCGTACATTTTTTATCCCGACGAAAGGAACAGCATTATAATACCAACGCACAAAGAGAGATATTGACGCTATCTTTAATACGTTTCATGTCCATAGGCGCCCCACCGCGTAAACATATTATATTTAAGCGCTAATCATCCATAAAGCTATTAAACTTTTCTATAGGGATTTCTCTCTTTCCTAGTGTAACTAAGCATCTTTATCAATCGCTTGCAGATTTAGCATAAAAATTATTTGATTCTGCATTTCCTCAAGGCTTTTCTAAAGTTCTGCGCTCCCCATGTTAATGCATATTGATACGATCCGGATACCGCGACCTCTGCCAGACTTCTGTTGGATGCTCCAACAAATTGATACATCGAACAAGGGTCGACTTCCCTGCGCCAGAAATGCTTTTATTTTTATAATCAGACTAACATGATAGGTTTTATTTGTCCAATATCCAAAAAAATATCCGGTTATAAAATGATTTTATAACCGGATAAACATGATATTTCTCTGACAATACCTTGAAATATCTCAGGTGATATTCAAATAATTCTTTAATTTATCAACATACAATTCTCCCATTTTACTCAATATCGTGTTCTTTCTTACCACATAGCCAATTTCCATAACACTATTTGGATTCTGGTCATCATCCTGAAACGGTACTGCAATATAATCATCGCCGTTCAATTCCTCGCATATAATACCAGAGCAAAGCGTATACCCATTTAGCCCTACCATCAGATTCAGCATCGTTGCCCTGTCATTTGCTTTAATTACTTGTGAGTATTCATTCGTTGCTAGAATTTCCTCTGCAAAATAAAAAGAAGCATTATCCCCCTGTTCAAAAGACAGACACGGATAACCATCTAATTGTGCAAAGCTAATAGACTCCTGAGCTGCCAGGGGATGGTTTTTCCAGATATAAACGTACGCCTGGCATTCTATAAGGTGATGGAATTCCAGATTCGCCGATTTCAGAAGCTTCCCTATCGATTTCCGGTTGAAATCACAGAGATAAAGCACACCGATTTCGCTTTTCATCATGCTCACATCACGGATTACTTCTGCTGTTTTTGTTTCCCGGATTGCAAATTCATATCTGGACATGTCAAATTCTTTTGCCATATCCACAAAAGCTTTGACAACAAACGAGTAATGTTGTGTAGATACCCCAAACTTCTTTTTAAAAGAACCGCCTTTTCTGTATTTTTCCAAAACAGTCTCATACTGTCCGTAAATCTGTTTTGCATAAAGCAGAAATTCTGTTCCATCGTTTGTCAGTGTAACTCCCCTCCCACTTCTGTGAAACAAAATAATACCCAGTTCTTTCTCAAGTTCTTTCATAGCACTGGTCAAAGATGGCTGTGACACATATAGCTGTTCTGCCGCTTTATTCAAAGAATTTGTTTCTGCAATTGTTATAAGATAATGCAATTGTATCAATGTCATTTTACTTTCCTCATATATTCCCTGTAACCGTTGCGCTTGCTCCACTTTTAAATGCCTTTTCTCCATTATTCTGCAGCAAAGCATTTCCAAGCCGTATCACACCGCCCCGAATCGTCTCCAACGCATTGATGCAACGCAGAAAGGTACTTTTTCCGCAGCCGCTTGAGCGAGCAGCACAATAACTTCTCTCTTCCTGACAGACAGGCTGATGTCATCCAGAATCAAATCATTACCGAATTTTTTTGTGACATGTTCTATTGTAAGCAATGGTTTTTCCACGCAATATCACTCCCATCTTTTTCCAGTTATCTTGCGCATATACTGATCGGCCGGCAGGCAAAAAAGTACAGAAGGAATACAACCGGGTAGAGCCCAAACGCTGCATTCGGGCTTGACATTCTATTTGCTTCTATAACCTGCTGCGCTTTGAAAAATCATATATCCTACCTTTTCTGTCTTTCTACTCTGTAAATAATGGTGTCGAATAATATCTGTCCCCTGTATCCGGCAGTAAGGCCACTATGAGTTTCCCTTTATTCTCCGGGCGTTTTGCAAGCGTGACCGCTGCATGCAATGCCGCGCCTGAGGAAATTCCAACCAAAATGCCTTCCTTTTTGGCAAGAAGCTTCGCCGCCGCAAAAGCATCTTCATTTTCTGCTTTGAATACCTCATCGTACACCGACGTATTCAGTACATCCGGAACAAAACCGGCTCCAATTCCCTGAATCTTATGTGCTCCTGCTTTTCCTTCTGACAATACGGGAGATGCCGCCGGTTCCAGCGCTACTACCCTGACATCAGGATTCTGCTCTTTTAAATATTCTCCGACTCCTGTGACCGTTCCGCCGGTTCCTACACCTGCAATGAAAATATCAACTTTCCCATCGGTATCCTTCCAGATTTCGGGTCCTGTCGTTGCCTTATGGATTGCCGGGTTCGCCGGATTCACAAACTGCCCTGGGATAAAGCTGTCCGGGATTTCTCTTGCCAGTTCATCCGCTTTCTCAATCGCTCCTTTCATCCCCTTTGCTCCTTCCGTTAAAACAAGCTCAGCTCCATATGCTTTTAAAATATTTCTTCGTTCCACGCTCATTGTCTCCGGCATAGTAAGAATCAGCCGATACCCTTTTGCCGCCGCAATCGACGCCAGACCAATGCCCGTATTTCCCGATGTCGGCTCTATAATAACAGAATCTTTTTTTAGCAATCCCTTATCTTCCGCCTCCTCAAGCATTGCCTTGGCAATCCTGTCTTTTACACTGCCGGCTGGATTAAAATATTCTAATTTCACTAAAACAGTTGCTTCCAGACCAAGCTCTTTTTCAATATTTACAATCTCCACCAGCGGTGTATTTCCGATCAACCCCAATGTTCCTTTATAATAATCTGCCATTTCAATTTCCTTCTTTCTTCTTATTTTTTAATGCGAAAAATACATTTGAAACATATCTTCGTACATAGCAGGCCGCAAAAATAGGCGCTGTATCACTTCAGCACCCGGATATACACAATTGTATTAAGATGATATTTAAACACAGCAAAGTCTGCTGCTACATCTTATTACACAACATATCCGATAAACCAACATTCGTAAACAACATAAGTTTCTGCAGCAGTTTTTTGCCATGAATTTTTCTCCTTTGTTTTTCGTTGAATGCATAGTATCACCATTTATCTACTAGGTCAATAGAATTATTGTAATGATTGAAAACTTTGTTTGTCTCCTTCATCATATATTTCCCTTTTTGTTCTTTCTAAATTATGTACTCTATTGTTTTTTCCGGCGTTTTTCTGGTGTCATTGTTATAGAGCAGCATGGCTCCACGTTTTTCCACTGAACCAAACGAGTAATTCTGGGTCAGCCCGCTGTTCATTATTTCACAATCGACCCATCTGTTGACCGTCCCATTTTTCTCCGATACAACCTTAACCTTGTCATTTTCCGGATAAGCATCCGTATAGTAAGGATCAAAAAGTCCGATTCGGTTGTCCTTTATTTCTATAAGCAGAACATAATGCCCCTCATCTCCAATCCATACCCATGCTACCGCAACACCGCCTTGCTGTAAACATTCTGTTATAAGACCGTTCTGTTTCACACTGACCTGTTCTTCCTCTATGAACTGTGACCATATCGGAAATTTCTTCTTTTCTCCATACTGATTGAACCAGCAGGACAAAAATCTCATGGCCATAGCAGATGTCCCGCTTTTTCCGCTCTCTCCATCATCATTATATGCGTCGAGCGTATACATGTAGATATTTTGTAGAAATTCCGGAGTGATTTGTTCCCTTTCAAATAAATACCGAACCGCATTGATCAAAGTGGTTGGCCCACAGTCATATTCCGACGTCTGATATATTAAAGCATTCTTCATCTGTGCTTCTCCCCATTTGCCCGAAAGGATTCCGGGGAGAAAGCTCCCCATTCCCATCATATGACGGTTATCTCTGCCATAAACAGTTGTTCTGACTTATTTGACCGCTTCAAATGCAGCCTCTAATGCGTCAATCAAGTCCTCCACTTTTTCAATCCCTATAGAAAGGCGGAGCTTATTCGGCTTAATTCCCTGTTCTGACAGTTCTTCCTCCGTACACTGACTATGTGTCGTTGCCGTTGGGTGGATTACCAGTGCTTTCACATCTGCCACATTTGCCAGAAGGGAGAAGATAGCAAGATTATTGATAAACGTCATCTACAAATGTTGTAGTAACGCCGTTTGTCAACGGGAAGGTATGTGCCAGAAGATTATATGTTCCTTCTTAGCTCGTCTTCACCGCAACAATATGCTCTCCGGACTTTGCCAGCGCCTGAAATGTATAACTGATCGCCGCCGCTCTTGCATCTGTAACCGGAGCCGCCTGCTCCTGCCCGATATGTAACTGTCTTGTCTCAAATCCTCAGTTTTTAGAATCCTTTATATTAACCATTTTTATTTCCTCCTTTATTTGTCTCTATATTTATACTAACATAGTAGATTTTTGTATGTCTAATATGTAAAACAAATGTCTGGCTATCAATTCAATCTATAACCAGGACAAGTATTATGTTTCTGGCTACACAAATAATTTCTAAGGAACTGTATGACACTCACAACAGGTATGCAAGGAATATTTTATGGACGGTATAAACTACGCTCCCTTTATGTTTGACATGGAGCGAAGCAGCCTTCCAACTCCAGAAAGGAGTTGAAGTCAATTGAAGATAAACTCCGCGGAATAAATGAGCAGAGCCACTATACCGGCCGGGACCTTGCAAATAAATCTGTCTATCAACAGTTTTGTAAATCTAAAAGCAAAGAGCAGTTCCGAAAAGAACTTTCTGTAGATAACAGGCTCCCCTCCATTCCGGATATTTCCTTCCCCATACCGAACCACACATACCAGCGCTGCAGCAATTAGAAAATACCCTATCCATTTCCCTTTAACGCCGTTGCTTTTCTTACACCCGCAAGATAAGTAACTGGGAAGGAGTGTTGGCTATATGCCGGATGTTAGACATTTACATTGTATCAAAATATAGGCGGTAATATCTACTTTTTCAGTGCTCTCCAGCATAGCGGGGTAATATCCATGAAACTTACAATAATCAAGTACGTCTCCGTCTCGATTTACCGCTTGCTCTTCCTGCTTTCTTCAAGTTCTCTCATTCCCATGCATCCCACAATAATTGCTGGAACATAGTTTCCCGGCTTCCGCCAGGCTGATTTTCTTCAATATCATTTCTTCACACAATTAGAATTATTTTGCTTTATGCTGATAATTCAATTGCTCCAAAGCCAACAGATACTCCGTTAAATGGCTAATCCCCTCCTCGCCCAGACAGGCCCCCACTTCCTCCTGTGCCTGAATCCATTGCTTTTTTGCTTTTTCTATCAAATCCTCTCCGGCTTTCATCAGATGTATTTTACTTTTTCGATTACCGGGATCTGCATCATTTTTTATCCATTCCGCGGCATAGAGCCCTTTCAAGTTACGGACAAGTGTCGTCCTTTCAAGCCTTACCAGTCGTGCCAATTCTGCTACGGAACAAGGCTGAATCTTTTGGATGTTGCTAAGCAGTGAATATTGATTCAATGTGATTCCAAGACCAAATAGCATCCTGTCATAATAATCTGTTACGGCGCCGGCTGCGCGTCGAAGATTGATGCAGTGACACTTGCTGCTAGTCAGCTCCTTTTGCTGATTCATAATCAAAACTCCTTTAGCAATTATTGGGACTTTCTGTCGAAGAATACATTTTTCCCGGAAATACAGATAGGAATGCCCTGGGCTTCCAAGATGTTCTTGGCATCACGGGTGAAATGCCTGTCTTCCTCTCCAAATTCCCGTTTTCTGATCTCCATCATCTTGTCGCTGATTTTCACAATTTCTTCATCTGTCAATACCAGTGTAATAATATTATCCATTCCCTTGGTCTTTGGGGCGGTTCTCGCCGCAGCACACATCAAACCTGCCACTTCCAATGCTGCGTTACGTTCCATTTTTTTGAATCATATAACATGTTATTCGTCCTCCTTTTATAGTGTATATGCACTATATTGCATTTAATTCCTCTAGTCAAGAAAAATATGCCATCTCTATACAGTAGATATGTATATACTGTTTTACAGCAAAGATCCATTATGCATAGCTGGACAAATGATGACCGCATGACGATTGCCTGCTGCAACGATGGAACAAGACTGCCTTAAAATCCAAAGAGGGCCTACGTTGCTGTTTCACATTCCATGCTAATTGCAATATATCATATCCTTAAGGATGGCGTAGCCTTCAAAGCTCTAGGGGCTGATTACTATAATCAGTTCAATAAAGAACGAAAAATTAATGCGTATCTTAAAAAGTACCCGGGAATGGACGATAGCTTTCCATTCATATCCGCACTCTCCGCATTTCCACCATATATTTTTACGTGATTTCTCATTTATCATATCTGGAATTAAGAGCAATTTCCTGCTTCTTTGTGTAACTAAGCATCTCTATCAATCGTTTACAGATTTAGCATAGAAATTATTTGATTCTGCATTTCTTCAACGCTTTCAATCCTGACTCTGCCAATCTGATTTCTTGCCTCTTCAAAATCTATGTCGGGCAGCATCTCTTCAAAAAGATTGTTTATTTCAGGAGATGCACCCATCAGGGCTATTACAAGCGACTTTGTATCAAACTGTTTGAACGCTTCCTTCAATTCTTTTTCGGATATGTTTGATATTTGCTCAAAATCAGTTATCCTCTTCGGAGCTATCTTAGGCTCTAATATATCGTTTATTGTTATGTCATACAGCTTAGAAATTTTCAGCAGAATCTCTGAATCAGGAATTGCTGTTCCCGTTTCCCATTTTGAAACTGCCTGTCTCGATATATTTAATCTTTTTGCCAAA
>CATJPU010000311.1 GCA_949742505.1 uncultured Lachnospiraceae bacterium
AGAGCAGAATGCTGCAAATAAAGGGATTTCACATGAGTCTAATTTTGGTAATTTTGTGCAGTCTTTAAGAGATCTTCCGAGACTTGAGGATGTGATGACGAAGCTGGTTTTCAGCGGTATGGCGAATGTAGTTGAATCTGGCGTTGGAAAAGGAACCGCAGAGGAAATCCAGTCTTTTCTTAATATGATTCAGATGACTCCTGACCAGATGACCGAATTTTTAAAAGGGCAGATGGCAGGCGCCAACCGCCTCCAGGGTCCTTTGTTCGATATGCTTCGTCAGGTGATGAGTGAAGCAACAACAGTAGAACTTAAAGCTGGGATATTAGATTTTCTCAAAAAATATAACGACATGTCGTCTGGTGAGCACCTTCTTCAGAATATTACAGACACGCTGAAAGAGATGGAAGGATATATGTTTCGCAATGACAGAGAACAGCTCGCGAGTCTTACGGCAAAATTACTGTCTCACAGCATGAATGCAAATCCAAAGAATGTACAGATATTAAAAGAACAAATTATACCATATCTGGGTAAATATATTTCTGAAACCAGGGATATGGGAAGAATCCGCGATTTGATATCAATTCTTACTTTGAATACATCCAGATATGAGAATGGCAATATTGACAGACTGCTCCAGTCTTTCCAGAGACTGATGGAATTTCCTGCGTTTGAGAAAGGATTTGGCGGTATGTCGCCGGCTGATTTTAAGGCGATGCTTCAGAATGTGGATTTTGACAGAGCGGCAGGCAAGACGCCTTGGGTTGAC
The DNA here is from genome assembly GCA_949742505.1 of uncultured Lachnospiraceae bacterium. Classification (GTDB taxonomy): domain Bacteria; phylum Bacillota; class Clostridia; order Lachnospirales; family Lachnospiraceae; genus Claveliimonas. Next base: position 773 of record CATJPU010000311.1, read on the forward strand.
AACCTTCTGAACATCATGGAAGCCGGCGTCAAAGGTGAAGCGGGAATTGAAAACAGAGAAGCTTTTATGAATATTATGAAAGCAACGCTTGTGAATGAAAGCGTTTATATGCCGGTCATGCATGTAATGATTCCGGCAATTCTTGACGGAGTCCCTATGTTTTCTGAGATATGGGTAGATCCGGATGAAGAATCCGGCAATCCCGGATCGAATGAGAGAGGTATTAAGCTTCTGATCAAATTTGATTTGAAAGATGTTGGCTTTTTTGACATGATGTTGTATTATGAAAAAGGGAAGATGGATATTCTGATTCATTATCCAGAAGAGTTATCGGATCATGAAAGTGATATCAGAGAAGGTATCCGTAAGATTATGAAGAAAAACAATCTGGACATCGAATATCTTGCCGTAGAGCAGGGGAAGCAATCTATACCGGTATCCGCTGCATTCCCGAAGATATTTGAAAGGAGAAATTCGATTAATGTCACAATATGATGATGTGTTGAATAAAAAAGCAGTCGCGCTTCGCTATGATGAGAATAAAGACGCCGCGCCGGTAATCGTTGCTTCCGGACTTGGATATATGGCTGAAAGAATCGTCGAAATGGCTAATGAGAACGGAGTTCCGGTGTATGAGGACAACTCCCTGGCAACAGTTCTTACACAGCTTGATTTGGGAACGCCGATTCCGGAAGAATTATATCAGGCTATTGTTGATATCTATGCATACTTCCTAAAATATACGCCGAAGCATTCCAGAGAAGAGATTGAGGCTGCGAAGGCGGAGCAGGCGGCCAGAGAAGAACAGCAGGGGGAGAATCCAGAAACATAATATACGATGTTGTCATACATATATAAACATAACAAAATAATTAAAAAATGCGCTGCTGTCTGGATTCTGTAATCTCAGAGGCAACGCATTTTTCATATCAATTTGATGTATTTTAGATTTTTACATTTACCATACTTTGCTTAATTGCTGTTTGTATACATACTGACGGATATCTCTTTCAGCGCTTTTGGGAATCCTGAGAAACTGACATCCGTAACCGTAGCGGCCGTTATGTAAATCTTGTTCTCTGAGTATAACGGCCCGGAGTTCATATTCTTTCTTAATAAATGTGTAACGGAATTCAAATTCTTCATCAATATCTAATCTCGTTCTGGTAACAAAATAAAGACCGCCCCCGCTGATATTCTGAATAACGCCTGTAAATTCTCCATGAGCGGAAGAGACAAAACGAACTTCCCGTTCCATCCTGGCACGCAAATCCTTCTGGCGCTGTACGATATCAATAACCTCAAGAATCGCGCAGTCAGCCATCCAGGGTTCTAAAATAAGCGGGTCATAATTCCGTCGGACATAAAGCTCACAATAAGTCTGAATATAACCAATCTTGCTGTCAAAAAAATCTATACGTACCCGCTCTGATTCGGTAATTTCATCGCTTTTCTTAAAATGCAGCGTAATCTGTTCTCCGGTACACTTGACGCGGACTCTTGCCTGAAGAGTCGTATTATCCGGCCCATAGACAGAACAGATGGTACAATCGTTTAGAACCATGGATGTCACCTCTCTTAGTTGTTTGAATAATTACTGCTCATATAGGATTTAATTGTTGTAAAGCCTGTATGAATGTGTAATTTTAAATAGATTAATTGTAATAATTTTAGCATGAAGAGGAAAGGAATGCAATTCAGAAGTAAAATATTTTTTATGATAGAATCCTAATTGATTTATTTATTTTAAGGTCTTATACTTAGAAACAAAGATATCCCATTGGGATATAAATCATATTGATATACTTAATAAATAAAAGGAATTAGAGGCGCCCTGTGGGTATACCTTGTAAAACGGCCGAATAGCCATAGGATGTGCTCTGTAGGTATGTATTAAGGAGGAACGATTCATGACAACCGAAATTAACATGGAACAATTAAAAAAAGACGCCGTAGATATATTCTGCAATGGCTTCGCCTGCTCTGAATCAGTAATCTATGCTCTTCGCAAACATTTTCAGATTGAATTATCTGACGACGCCATTGCTATGAGCACTGGATTTCCCTGGGGACTTGGAGGAGGCGGCTGTCTCTGCGGCGCAGTTGCCGGTTCAACTATGATAATCGGATATTTCTTCGGCCGCACCACTCCCGGAGATCCAAAAAATGTGAGGTGCTTTTCTCTGACAGAAGAATTTCACGATGCCTTCAAAAAGGCTTTTGGGGCGACCTGCTGCCGGATTCTCACCAAAGGCATGGAACGGGATTCTCAGGAGAGAAAGAATCATTGTATCAAAATGGTAGAATTTGCCGTAGAAAAAACAGCAGAAATTGTAATTCGAGAATTGAAACATAATTAAAAATTTCCACCTGTACAGACGGGAACTTCCTGCTGCACAGGTGGAAATTTTTTATATCAATTTTCCGTTTCTTCCAAATGTTCACGATGAAGATTTCTTTTTGCTTCTTCTTTTTCTTCATCCCGTACCTTTTCGATACTTGCAACCGTTGTATCATCCTTCAGATTAATCAGCTTCACACCGGAAGTAATCCTTCCAAGAATGGATATTCCGCTGCAGAACATTCGGATAATAATTCCATCCGTATTGACAATCATGATTTCCTCGTCTTCGCTGACTGCCTTGATGCCTACTACGTTGCCGGTCTTCTCAGTAATTTTATAGCATTTTACGCCCTTACCGCCCCGATTCTGAGCCGTAAATTCTTCTATCAGGGTCCGTTTGCCCATTCCCTTTTCAGATACAATCAGAAGCTCATTCCCTTGAGTTACAAGCTGCATTCCGATTACTTCATCCCGGTCCGCCAGATTAATCCCCCGAACTCCCATGGAAGTTCTTCCGGTTGCTCTTACATCATTCTCTCCAAACCGGATGCACTGACCGTATTTAGTTGCCAGAATAATCTCCTGCTTACCGTCGGTAAATTTCACTTCTATCAATTCATCATCTTCACGAAGAGTAATTGCTGCAAGACCATTTTTCCGTATATTGGCAAAGTCAATTACCGGGGTTTTCTTGATAAGCCCCTTTTCTGTCGCCATAACGATATATTCGCCTTCTCTGTATTCATCCAAAGGGATTACCGCGCTGATTTTCTCATCCGGCATTAATTGAAGAAGATTGATAATTGCCGTTCCTCTTGAAGTTCTGGAAGCTTCTGGAATCTCATATGCCTTCAGCCGATACACGCGGCCTTTATTTGTAAAAAACATGAGATAATGGTGGGTATGAGTCATAAATAACTCTTCCACATAGTCCTCTTCGATGGTCTGCATTCCCTTGATTCCTTTACCGCCTCTGTTCTGTGCCTTAAAAGTATCCTCGGACATCCTCTTGATATATCCAAGCTTCGTCATAGTTATAACTACGTCTTCCTTTGGAATCAAATCTTCCATGGAAATATCAAATTCATCGAATCCAATGGACGTTCTTCTCTCATCTCCATATTTATCGCAAATAATAAGTATTTCCTCCCGAATTACTCCAAGAAGAATCTTTCGGTCTGCTAAAATAGCCTTTAACCGCTCAATCTTTGCCATTAACTCTTTGTATTCGCTCTCTAACTTCTCCCGTTCCAAACCGGTAAGAGCTCTCAGACGCATATCGACAATGGCCTGCGCCTGCACGTCTGATAAGTTGAACTGTTTTATCAGTTCTGCCTTGGCCTCCTGCACATTCGCAGAACTTCTTATGATTCTGATAACCTCGTCGATGTGGTCCAAAGCTATCAGCAATCCTTCTAAGATATGCGCGCGTTCCTGCGCTTTATTCAGCTCGTATTTTGTACGTCTGGTTACCACCTCTTCCTGATGCGCCAGATAATATTTCAGCATATCAAGAATGTTCATAACCTTCGGCTCATTGTTCACAAGCGCCAGCATAATCACACCAAAGGTATCCTGAAGCTGGGTATGCTTATACAACTGATTCAGAATAATATTAGGATTCACGTCTCTTCTGAGCTCGATACAGATTCTCATACCTTCCCGGCTGGACTGATCGCTCAAATCAGTAATTCCGTCAATCCGCTTGTCTCTCACCATCTCCGCGATTTTCTCAATCAGACGAGCTTTATTTACCATATAGGGAAGCTCTGTAACGATAATCCGATTCTTTCCGTTGGGCATTGCTTCGATATCCGTCACTGCCCGGACGCGAATCTTTCCCCGGCCGGTTCGGTAAGCTTCTTCAATTCCTCTGGTTCCAAGAATCATAGCCCCGGTAGGAAAGTCGGGTCCCTTGACAATCTTAAGAATCTCTTCCATAGACGTCTCGCTGATATCTTCTATCTGATCGTCTATAATCTTCACAACAGCATGAATCACCTCTTTTAAATTATGAGGCGGAATATTCGTTGCCATTCCTACTGCAATACCCGAAGTTCCGTTTACCAGAAGATTCGGAAACCGGGAAGGAAGTACAACCGGCTCTTTCTCTGTCTCGTCAAAGTTCGGTGCAAAATCAACCGTATCTTTATTAATGTCCGCGGTAAGCTCCATAGAAATCTTACTTAACCGGGCCTCCGTATAACGCATGGCTGCCGCGCCGTCCCCATCCACAGAACCGAAATTGCCATGACCGTCCACCAGCGGATATCTGGTTGACCATTCCTGGGCCATATTGACCAAAGCCCCATAAATAGAACTATCCCCATGGGGATGATATTTACCCATTGTATCACCGACAATACGAGCACATTTTCTATGAGGCTTATCCGGACCGTTATTCAATTCTATCATCGAATAGAGGATTCTTCTCTGTACCGGTTTTAAGCCGTCTCTTACAGCCGGAAGCTCCCGGGATGCGATAAC
>CATJPU010000312.1 GCA_949742505.1 uncultured Lachnospiraceae bacterium
CTTGCCATAAAAAAAGTCGCCTCCTTTTCGTACTTTTAACTTCAGTACGACAAGCGGTGACTGTACACTCTCCCGTGTGTGTCGTGAGAAACCCACACGCCCGCTCTATCACATACGCAGCCGATTCCAGACTGCTCTTATGCCTATCCCCCGAATCCCAGCCTCTTCTTTAATCAAAAGGCTGTTCTCCAAACGATACGAGAGCGAATACTTCTGATTCGTACAGTGACTTGTCGCCAGTTTCCTAACTTGACATTCGCTCCACGGAAAAACCTGCCGGGTCTGCCGACAGCAACCTCACGCTTCACAGCTATCATGTCACAGCTTTTTCAGTATATAAGAAATCCCCTCTCTTTTCAAGGTATATTTTATTTTTTTTGTATTTTTTTTAGTACAATCGTTATTGTAACACATTCCGGCTACCAGGTTCGGGAATCCATAGCCCGGAACTGGGCCACCGTAGGAATGTGAGCGTTCAGTCCGCCGTCTACCGTCAGAATCTGACCGGTTACATATCCGCTTTCATCTGAACCCAGAAAGACACAGGCATTGGCAATATCCTCCGGACGCCCATACCGGTTAACCATAATATTGTCCAGAAAAATATCTTTTACTTCCTGCTCAATAAACCGCTCATTCTGACGGGTCATTATTAGGCCTGGGCGCACACAATTGCAGCGGATATTTCTTTTCCCGTATTGCAGCGCCACCGACTGGGTAAGCATGTCCACACCAGCTTTCGCACAGGAATACGCCGTTGCCCCAAGGTCGCCCCCGCCGGTAGCCATGGAACCGATATTGATGATAGAGCCTCCGGCATCATTTTTCAGCATATAAGGAAGAGCACACTTAATTATGTAGAAAGTCCCCCGCAAATCGCTGCGAAAAATAGCGTCCCACATTTCAAGCGTTAATTCATCCACCGACCCGTCAGCCAGGAGTACATTGGCCGCATTATTCACCAGAATATCAATCTTGCCATACCGCTCTGCCGTCTCGGCAATCAGACTCTCTATGCTGGACGGATCATCAAGATCTATCTCATGAAAAAAAACATCAACGCCCTTTTTACGAATTTCATCTAAAATCATCTGCTTTCTTCTCTTTTTTACCTGATAACCGGAAATTACGACTTTAGCGCCTTCCGCCGCATAGACGCGCGCAATTCCAAGGCCTATTCCACTTGTAGAGCCGGTGATAACGGCAACTTTATCCTTTAATCTGTTCATACAATCAGTCTCCTCTAATCCTTTTACTCATTGTACTGTCTGGAAATCTATCGTGTCAAGTACTTGAATTAGAACAATTGTTTTTGAATACCATCTTGTATTTTCTATTCTTTTCCGATACTATATTCCTAAAATCATTAAGATTTTATGAATTTTAGTCATGAGGGAGATAACACAATGGATATCAAAAAATGGAAAGTCATGCTCGCTGTTGACGATTACGGCAGCTTCACCCGGGTCGGCGAAGAGCTTGGCTATACCCAGTCAGGCATTACGCAGATGATGAAAGCTCTGGAAAAAGAAGTGGGCTTCTCTCTATTTATAAAGGATAATCATGGAGTAACGCTGACAAACGAAGCCAAGTCCCTGATTCCCTCTATCCGCGAGCTGCTTCGGGCCAATGAAATCCTCACACAAGAGATTGCATTCTTAAACGGCGCCCAGAAGGGGACAATCAAAATCGGAACCTACTTAAGTTGTTCGATTCACTGGATACCTAAGATTATTCGGAAATTCCAGCAGGAACATCCGGAAATTATTTTCAGAGTTTACGAGGGGGCAGAAGGAGAACTGGCCGACTGGATTCAGGAACGGCGGGTGGACATCGGTTTTATCAGTTACCAGAAGGGACACAATTATCAGTTTCTTCCGGTTATGGACGACGACCTGTATGCAGTCATTCCAACAAATCACCCGCTGGCAGAATATGACGAAATCCCCATCGAAGCCTTTCAGGGCCAGCCCTTTGTCATTACAGAATATACGCCCGGCAACGATGTGCACCGAGTATTAAAAGAGTACAACGTTAAACCAGACATCCGGTATATTACGGTCAATGAATTCAGCTCCATTTCTATGGTGGAACATGAACTGGGATTAACGATCCTCCCGGGGCTTCTTCTCAGGGGCCAGTTTGGAGAATATGTAATCCGCCCAATCACCCCAAGAATATACCGCAGACTGGGACTTGCCTATTCTGCACCAGAAGAACTGTCCCCTGCGTCAAAAATCTTCCTGAAATATGCAAAATGCTTCCTGCTGGATGACTAGATATCTTATTATTCGGAGAGTATCACAAATGAAAAAGATTGGATTAAAATTAGTGTTCATATTAGTATTAACGTTAAGCGCGGCTTTTTTCACTGCTCTAATGTTGAAAGCTGCTATTGGCACTTACGCCTGCTGGGATGCGCTCAGCGTCAATATTTCACAGATTACCGGCTTGAAGGTTGCCAACTTCAGCATAATTATGAATGTAAGCTGCGTTTTCCTCCAGTTCCTGATATTACGGAAGGACTTTCAGGCTACCAAGCTCCTGCAGATTCCTTTTGCCATTCTATTCGGCACGCTGGTGAATTTCTTCTATTATAACATTCTGGTATTTAACGCACACAGCTACGCATTTCGCTTTGTCCTCTGCGTCTTATCCGTAGTAGGCGTTGCATTTTTCCTGGGATTTCTTACCTCTCTGAATCTGGTAAATATTTCAGTAGAAACCACCTGCAACATTATCAGCGGAAAATTTGCCGTTGATTATGCTCTTCTGCGCGTAGGAATTGATGTAATCTGCATCGCGCTATCTATCGCCCTGTCATTCTTCTTCGACTTGTCTTTCACAATCCGGGAAGGAACTTTAATCGCCATGGCGCTTTTAGGTCCCCTGGAAAAGCAATTTATGAAAATCTTCCTGCCTGTTTCTGAAAAACTGGCCAAGATATAAAATAAATAGTATATGTTCGCATTCTTATTTCAAATAAAACATGACTAACCCCGCCTGTTTCTGCATAAGCATTAACAGGTATTTTTTTGGAGGTAGCCATGAATCCTGTATCCACACTATTAACCGTTCTATGGATTTACACCGGCCTTTTTATACTGCTGTTAATAGCAGATATTTTCAAGCATCGCAAAACTATGGAAAAAAGTCCTGTCACAGGCAGCGTTCTTATTAGTATCATCGCAAATTTCTTTGACACATTGGGAATTGGCAGTTTTGCCACTGCAACTTCTGCGTGGAAACTAACAGGCACCAATTCCGACGATTTAATACCTGGTACCTTAAACGTAGCATTTGCTATCCCCACCGCCGTCGAAGCAACGATATTTATCCGAAGAATCAATATGGATATTCCCACTCTGATTCTCATGATTGCCGCTTCTGTCATAGGCGCTTCCATTAGCGCAAAACTCATCCTGCGATTGAATATTTTGAAAATACGTATTGTAATCGGCGCTGCTCTGCTGGCAGTAGCAGCCATCACTCTATGTAAGATAAACGCTGTCGGTCCATTCGGTATCATCGGAACCGCCAAAGGCTTAGATGGCAGCATGCTGCTTGCAGCCATACTTGGAAATCTCTTTCTCGGCGCTCTGATGCCCGCCGGCGTCGGACTGTACGCTCCCTGCATGGCATTAATCCTTCTCCTCGGCATGAGCGCCGACGCCGCCTTTCCCGTCATGATGGGCTCCTGTGCATTTTTAATGCCTTCCGCCGGCATCAGTTTTATCAAAGAAGGAAGATACCACCGAAAATCAGCTGTTCCGATGTCCCTTGGCGGCACGCTCGGGGTACTGGCTGCCGGTTCTGTTGTAACCGCTCTCCCTCTTACTTTGATGACTTATCTGACATGTATTGTAATGGTTATCTGCGCAGGCATGTTCTTTCACGACGCATGGAAACATTCTCGTTTAAAAGCTGCCCGAAACTGCAGACCCGGGTTTAAAATCACTGCATCCAGAAATCCAACCAAAGGCCGATAGCCCTGCATTTTACCAATAGGTTTTGTTCATATTGAAATAAATACCATATAATCCCTCTTTCAAATTGTGTATTTTTCCTACAATTGATTGACTTTTAACAAAAGACTTGATAGAATGAGATATAGAGCAGATGCGTGTTATTTTATTTCATGTGAGCAAATCGGGGTGTTCATTTTTTGTGGATAATACGTTGTTATCTGTTGACACAATTTAATATTTTCAAAATCTGGAGGGATGATTTATGTTATTAGCACTACAAATCTTATTTGGCGCACTGGCAGCCGGAACCGGCCTTGGACTTATCCTTGATATTTTCAAGAACCGGATGGATGGTCTTAAGAACGCAACTGGCAAGCAGTGGGCATCTGGTTTTGCAGTAGGTATTGTTGCGAACTTTCTTGATACGCTTGGTTGCGGTTCTTTCGCACCGTCAACATTTATGTACAAACTTTTCAACCAGATCGATGATATCGACATTCCGGGTACTCTGAATATTGGAGATACTTTCCCGGTTATTTTCGAGGCATTTATCTTTACAGCTTCGGTAGACTGTGATCCGCTGTTCTTGTGGATTATGTATGTCTGCGCCGCTGTCGGCTCTTTCGGATTCGCAACCATCGTAACAAAATGGCCGCGGAACAAGATCAGATACGCTCTTGGTACTGTTATGGTTCCTCTTGCACTGATTATGCTTTGCAAGAACACAGGTTTCGGACCTTTCGGAGTTGTAGGTACCGCTACTGGTCTGACCGGCTGGAAACTGATTGTAGCTGCTGGTCTTAACATTTTGTGGGGTGCTTTGATGGATATCGGATTTGGTCTGTATGCACCATGTATGGCTACCTGTCTTCTGCTCGGTGTTGACGCAGGCGCCTGCTTCCCAGTATTTATGGGATCCTGTGCAGTTCTGATGCCGGCGTGTTCTATTGAGTTTATTAAGACTCACAGATACGATGTACCGCATACAGTCGGCAACGCTCTCGGCGGATGTATCGGTGTATTTATTGCATGGAAGCTCGTTACAAGCCTGCCGATGTTCTGGTTAATCAACCTTGTATGCGTAGTTCTTCTATGGACGTCATACACTCTGATTAGCGCAGCTAACAAGGATAAGAAGGCTGGAATCGCTTAAGTTTATTTGTATTTTAATCACATAAATGGCGGCCCTTTGCCGGGCAGCCATTTATGTATTTTATTCAAATTATTACCATAGTACTATTACAAAATTGCTAAGATAGAAACCGGAGAAGGTAAGATGTTCATCAATGAATATATAATGGATCGAAGACGTTATGATAAATGGGCAACTCCTAAGTTTTGGAAGTTACCTATTTTTTATGTTTATTGCCTGATTTTTGTAGCGGGAGTATTTGGCTGGATATATTTCAAGCGCGTAGGCGCTCCTGCAAGATGGCAGACAATCGGGGCTTTCCTGACGTTTGTTGCCGTATATCGAGGAATATTTTTCAGATGGATGCACGCGGATAAAACTTTTCGGGTCACCCGGGCAAATTACTTCGGTGGCAAGAACTGGACCTGCAAGGTCATTGTGGGCGAGAAAAATATCTCCCTTTATATCAACGGAAAAGTAAATAACAAAGTGGAGTGGAAGGACATCCAGAAACTAGAGGAAGCCAAGTCATATTTTAAGCTGTCAACCGCCGAAGGCGTCGAAGGAGTTATGCTTGACAAAGCATGCTTCACCGAAGGCGATGCAGAAAGCTTCCGTCAATGGATGCTCGCGCATCATCCCAAGATCAGTCATGAGCCCATAGCTCCAATGTTTGACAAATAGAAAAATGGGGCCGGCATACGGCTCCTTTCAAAACTTCGCTCAAATATTACCGATAAATCCATTCAAAGCAAAAGGAGTATACGAATGAGACTATTATTTAAGCAAAAACTCTTTTCATGGTTTGACAGCTATGACATTTATAATGAAACCGGAAATACCGTTTATACTGTCCGGGGACAGCTTTCCTGGGGGCATTGCCTGAAAATCTTTGACGCTTCCGGCCATGAAATCGGTATGGTCAAGGAACGGCTCCTTACGCTCCTGCCGAAATTTGAAATGTACCTGGGCGCACAATATCTGGGCTGTGTCAGCAAAGAATTTACTTTCTTAAAGCCCAAATATAACATCGACTGCAACGGCTGGCAGGTAGAGGGCAACTTTCTCGAATGGGATTACCGTATTCTGGACTCTTCCGAACAATGTATCGCCAATATCTCAAAGGAGCTTCTCAACTGGACCGACACCTACGTCCTTGACATACACAATCCGCAGGATGCTTTATGCGTCCTGATGTTTGTGCTTGCAATTGATGCCGAAAAATGTTCCAGAAATAATTAAAACTTTTACTATAATAAAAAATACAGAACTGCAGAAAACAAATTAAAATCATTCTCTGCGGCTCTGTATTTTAGAATATACCCTCCGGGCACCCCTAATGGCCATTCGGCCGTTTCACAAGGTATACCCTCCGGGCACCCCATTATGGCCATTCGGCCGTTTCACAAGGTATACCCTCCGGGGCACCCAGCTACCGGCCTTCCTGCTGGTCCTTTTGCCGCATCTTAAGTTTCAGCAAAGCCTTCGCCTTCAGACAGTCCAGACGCACCATATTATTCTCTCCGACTACATTCGTCTCGGTTCCGTCCGCACTCTTATTAATATCCACAATTCCGTCCAGATAGTCATTCTCCACTACAAATTTCGCAACCGTTCCACTGAAATTCAGCCCCGTTACCGGAATCCCGCGAATACCAATCTGCTCACAGGTATTGGTATAATCCACGTCGCTGTTGCCCCATCCGTCGGAAGAAATAATCACGCCGTCCGCACGCATGGCTTCCGCCCATACCGCAGCTCTTGTGCCTACCAGCATCTTTTCCTTATTACCATCAGGCGTTCCCACCAGAAGAATTCCCATAAGGTCAAGATCCGTATCCTCCGCAACTACTTCCAGCAAAGGATCTCTAAAATGATGTAACGATGTCTCTTTTGTCGATGGTCCGATTCCCATACTCCTGCCCCCTTTACTGCATCGAACGGATAATTCCGTCCCTGTATTCATTCGGTGTTACCATGATCGGCATATTGCCCATATCAATGATAGAACGCCCGCCTTCCACTCCTGACGGCTCGTCTGCAAAGAAATGTGTGTCATACATCGCCCCCTGTCCGGCTACCTGCTTGATAATCAGCACCCGTTTCTTTCCGGGCCTTACAATATCATGATACTCGTGGCGCTCCGTACACTTCTCTCCCTTGAATTTCTTTAATTTATCCCGGTAGCTCTGGATAAATTTGTCACAGGCGCGGTGAGCCGCAGTCGGCCCAGGGCGCTCCTGGCCCATACCTGCCGCCAGCGTCACGTCAAAAGAAATAATGTAATCATCATCCCCCGGCGTACCTGCCCGGTTCAGATATAGCTGCTCCTTCAAATTCCCTTCAGAGGAACCGAACTCATGGCACTGTTTGCCATTCACATCCACACCTGTCAGCATGACATACACGCCGGTAATTGTATGTGTAATCCCATCTCCAATCCTGCCAAGCACCTTGGTGGAAATC
>CATJPU010000313.1 GCA_949742505.1 uncultured Lachnospiraceae bacterium
AAACAGTGATTTCAACTGCGCGATCAGGGGTTCGAACCCTGGACACCCTGATTAAGAGTCAGGTGCTCTGCCAGCTGAGCTAATCGCGCATCTATTATTCTCCACTCTCTGTGGCACGAAAATTATTATATCGTATATTTTACTAAAATGCAAGCTTTTTTTATTTTTTTCTTAATTTTTTTCATGTATTTTTCCATTCCGCTCATTCCTTAATTGCTCCCTCTTTATGCGAATATTTTCTAACTGTATTGACAAATTGGCTGTATTCTCTTAATATCCCACACTTACTTAACAGCTCATGCGTATGCGCTGCCTTATATTTTACTGCTTACTCCTTCCGGATTCAATCCGCGCCCTCCAGGCGCGTGTGAACCGTAACCTGTTTATCTTTACTAAGACATGCAAAGCCGTACTAATATAGAATTTATAGCATACCAGTTTTGAACAATGATTCATATATCCTGCCCCGCACGCATATAATAAATCAGAGGGTAAAAAAATGTATCGAATTATACGACGAAAGGATCTTCCTTACATACTTATAACCATAGTTACCGGCATCTTTGCTCATTTTATATATGAATTTTCTGGCAAAAATCCAGTGACAGCTCTGATAGCTCCTATAAATGAATCGGTTTGGGAACATTTAAAACTTCTGTTCTTTCCTTTTCTGCTGAATTCGCTGACAGAATACTATCTGCGGCGCCCGGCGCCCGCTCCCTTTTTTGCAGCGCGTTTCGTTGGCGTCTGGACAGGCATGTTTTCAATTGTATTTCTATACTATGGTTACAGCGGAATGATAGGAAGGAATTTTACGCCTGCAGATATCTTTCTGTTCATCTTCGGTGTGGTTATATCCTACTATGCTTCCGTCAAATTCAGTAAAAGACTGCGTTTTCAGGAACCATTAACCATATTCCTGTGCTGGGCTTTCTCCGCGCTGCTTTTTTTTATCTTCACCTGTTTCCCGCCTGAACTTCCTTTATTTTTACACTAAAACAGCATTCCATTACGGCCTAATTTACAAAAAATCTATGCGGCACAATTTCCTCCTATGTTTAATCACAGGACAAATCTGCACCGCATAGATTTTATTCTAATCTTTCCTATTCATCTTTCTTAAAGAAATTCATAATCCTTGTTAACAGTCCGTCTTTAAATCCGCCTTCGCTGACCGTACTGTCTGTCAGCACATCGCCGCCAAGCGCCTCGTCATTCGTCCCGCTCAAAATTCCGTCGTCAGAACCTACGAAGAAACTTTTAATGGACTTCCACGCGCTCTCCAATGCTCCAACCTTATCGTTCAGACTGTCAAGCGTATTCTGAATTGCATCCAAATCATAATCATACTTGGAGATTTTCTCCATAACAGATATAATCTGCTGTCTCTGTTCCTCCGTCAGGGTAACATCATGGTTATCCGCTATATTATTGACCGCCTCGCCAATCTCTCCCGAATCTGTCAGTCCTTTATCAATAATCTCCGTCTTAACTTCATTCATGACTTCGGTAGCCACCTCTGAGCCAAGCACGTCTGACAAATTACCAGTAGCAATCAGCTCCTCCATGGCAGCTTCCTTCTTGCCTGCGTCCAGACTCTCGCCGCTGGCTGTTTCATATGCCATAATAATACCGGTCAGCGCTCCTGTCCCTGACACCTCAAACGGACATGCCGCAATCACATTACCGTTCTCCATCCCTGCCGTCGTCAGCGTACTGGCAATCATATTGCTGGTCACATAATTCAGATTCGCCGTCTTAACCTTAATTCCGCCGGAATCCGTCGGCTCCACATAGGCGCAGCTATTTGTTGTTGCTCCAATCTGCTCTGCCGTTGCAATGCCCTCCATATACTTCACTTCATCAGCATGGGTAACAATAATCGTCCTTACTTTGTCAGCGGATGTCCCGAAATATTCGTACATCGCATTCCTCTGCTCCTCAGACAAATTTTCTCCAAGCGTAACAACATTATCCGTCTCTACCTGCCCGCCTTCCAGAACCTCTACAGGCTTCTCCTCGTCTTTTGCTTCATCCGCCTGAGTCTCTGTCGGTTCTGTCATATCTGCATTGCCTTCACCTGCAGCCGGCGCCGCCTCATCTGTACCCAAATCCGTTCCAGCCGGATTATCCACTCCGGATGTCCTGTCCGTTCCGCTCGATCCATCTGAGACAGAATTGGCGGCAGCGTCTCCTGAACCAGCATCCATCTGGGGTTCCGCTTCCGTTATATTCTCCGTCTCCGCCGCGCTCACCGCCGCCGGAAATCCAGCCGTCGTCACAACCGCCGCCATCAGCAGCGGTAATATCTTCTTTATCTTCATAAAATCCCTCCTGGCACCGACTCCCTCGATGCACTTCCCCTTTTAATTTTACAAGAACTCTAATTCATGCATTTGAATATATGAATCCTCAACACAATATAGCACACTCTCCCCAAAATGTACACTAATCAATTCTTAGGATTTTATAAAAATACTCTTAAAGCAGCAGTTTGCAGACCGGCGCAGGCGTCGTGTGAACTGTAACTTCTTAAAGCAACTCCCGCACGCGCTCCTCAAAGACGTCTTCCTGAATCACGCCCTGCATAAAGCTGAATACTTCCCCATCCTTAAAGGTTACAAAAGTCGGAACAATATCCGCGCCATATTCTGCCGCCAGCACAGCCGATTCCTCTATCTCTACCTTGCAGAATTTTATCCGGTCATAGTATCTTCTTTCCATTTCCTCTACCACTGGTTTCATCATGGCACATTTCCCACACCAGACTGCATAAAACATCACTACCGCCGGTCCCCGGCAGCGTTTTGCCTCTATCACAAAATTTCTTGCTGTCAAATGAATCACATTTATCACCTCTATTATACTATATTCTCTATAGCTTATCTCGTTGCAATCAGCTTGTGAATCGAATTTCCCATACCGGAAAACTTCTCCTCATATTCCGTCATTACATTTCCCTTGTTCATTTGCTCATCCGCGTGGAGATCCCATGTATAACCCGTAAGCGTCCATCCGGCTTCCTCCGCCTCCCCCAGCGAAAATCGAAACAGCTCGCTGTTATCCGTTTTAAATTCCACCGTCCCGCCTTCTCCCAGGATCTTATCATATCTTCTGAAAAACTCCCTGGAAGTAAGCCTTCTTCTTGCATGCCTCTTCTTCGGCCATGGATCTGAAAAGTTCAAATATACTCTTTCAATCTCTCCCGGTGCAAATACATCCTCAACCTCCGCCGCATCCATACAGATAAATCGTATATTAGAAAGTTCTTTACGGCAAAGTCCGCCCGCTTCGGCAGGAACATGTGTTGTAGGACGCTCTTGGGTATCCCTTGCCAGACACACCCCGCCCGCTTCGGCAGGAGCATGTATTAAGAGGTGCCTTTGGGAATATTTTTCCACTGCACGCAAAAGAACACTGGAATAACGCTCAATTCCAATGTAATTAATCTCCGGATTCTTCTCAGCCATTGTCAGCAAAAAGCTTCCTTTCCCCATGCCAATCTCAATATGTACTGGGTTCATATTACCAAATATCTGATTCCACTTTCCCTTATATAATTTCGCATTTTTCACTACAATAGGGTGTGCCTGTAGCACACCCTCCGCACGCGGTATATTTCTCAAACGCATTCTCAATGTCCTCTTGTCAAACCTGTCCCAGCAGGCTGCGCTCGTTTCCGCAACGCGCGCTAAGCTCGGAATCTTCGATTCCTCCCTTTCCGTTTCACTCTCATAGCCAGGCTGCTACCGGCTTTGGTCTGCAAGCAGCCCAAATCCGGTTTCAGCCTGCCTGCGCTCGTTGCTATACGCTAAAATTCAAAAATTGCAACTCCGTAGGCTGGGAGCGGATATGCAAAGGAATATGGCCTTCCGTCACATTCCGACTTGACTGCTTTGTAAACGGCCGGCCTCTCTGCGCCGCTTCCGCCGTATTTCGCTTCATCGCTGTTCAAGATTAACTTATACTGCTTGCGTCTCGGCACTCCAACCCGATAGTCCTCTCTTTCCATCGGCGTAAAATTACATACAAATAATAAATTCTGTTTACCGCCGCTAGCATGGCGCATAAAGCTGTAAATACTTCTATCCTTATCATCTGCGTTAATCCACTCGAATCCTTCCCATGAATTATCCAGCTCATAGAAAGCCTTCCTGCGCTTATACAGATGAAGAAGATCCCGCATCCAGTTCTGAATCTGCTGGTGCGGCTCCTCCGCAAGCAGATACCAGTCAAGTTCTCTCTTCTCACTCCACTCCCGCAACTGGGCAAACTCTTGTCCCATAAACAAAAGCTTCTTACCGGAATGTCCCATCATAAAAGCATAAGCTACTTTCAGATTAGCAAATTTATCAAATCCAAGACCCGGCATCTTATTCAGCATTGAACACTTCAGATGTACTACTTCATCATGAGACAGTACCAAAATGTATTTTTCACTATAGGCATAGCTCATAGCAAACGTCATATTGTAATGCGCGCCTTTCCGGAAATAAGGGTCCAGCTTCATATATTCGGTAAAATCATGCATCCATCCCATATTCCACTTCAGGCTGAAGCCCAGACCGTCATCCTTCACATCTCCGGTAACCGCCGGCCATGCTGTGGATTCTTCCGCTATCATCAGCGCCCCCGGATTACGCCCAACCACAACCGAATTAAGGTGCTTGAAGAATTCTATCGCCTCCAGATTCTTATTGCCGCCATATTTATTAGCAACCCATTGTCCGTCTCTCTTGCCATAGTCAAGATACAGGATAGAAGCAACCGCATCCACCCGGAGGCCGTCAATATGGAAATGCTCAATCCAGTAAAGCGCGTTGGAAATCAGGAAATTCCGCACTTCATTCTTACCGAAATCAAAAATCTTCGTGCCCCAGTCCGGGTGCTCTCCCTTCTTCGGGTCTGCATACTCATATACCGGAGTACCGTCGAAATCAGCAAGTCCATGCGCATCCCGCGGAAAATGCGCCGGAACCCAGTCAAGAATAATTCCGATCTTATTCTTGTGCAGATAATCCACCATCCACGCAAAATCCTCCGGCGTTCCATACCGGGAAGTCGGTGCAAAATACCCCGTCACCTGATACCCCCAGGAACCGTCAAAGGGATGCTCCGCAATACCGATTAACTCAATGTGCGTATATCCCATGTCCTTAATATATTTGGCAATCTCCTTAGCAAATTCGCGGTAATTATAGAAACCGTCCTCTCCTTCCGGGTGCTTCTTCCATGAACCGATATGCACTTCATAAATAGACATCGGCTGCTCGGTATGTTTCCACTTGCTCCGCTGTTCCATCCATGCCTTATCCGTCCACTTAATATTCGATATATCAAATACCTTCGACGCTGTGCCCGGTCTTAATTCCGCATGGTATGCGAACGGGTCCGACTTATTAATAAACTCGCCTTTATAGGTCTCAATGCAATACTTATACATGGCATATTCCGCCACATCCGGTACAAAACAGGTATAAATTCCAAGAGGATCTGTACGCTCCATTCTATTCACAGTTCTGTCCCAATTATTAAATTCCCCCACGACAGATACCGACTTTGCATTCGGCGCCCATACCGCAAAGTATACGCCTTTCTTTCGGCCATTCTTCACCGGATGTGCCCCAAGCTTTTTAAAAATCTCATAATGAGTACCTTGTCCAAACAAATAATGATCGAGTTCCCCCACCTCATAAGCTTTTACTTTTTTCTTTTCTGCCATATCCTCACCTTCTTATATCGCTATTCTGATATTAAGAGACTATTATCTTCCAACCCTCAATATCCGCGGATTGTTCCGCGCCTTATTTTTTTATTATACTTGATTCGCCTGTAAAAAGAAAGAGTTTTGAGCTACAATTTGCTCAAAACTCTTTCTTTTTTCGACAAATATATAGCGAATTTACACAAAACTAATTCTTCGTCTTTTTCTGGCTCTTTCGAGACGGCACACCTTAATATAATTACCACCTGCGCGGCCCAGAGCTGCCTGCCGGAAACAGGACGCTCTGGGCCGCACAGGTGGTAATATTTGCCAGAAAACTAAATCCGGAAATCGTCTTCCTTCAGAATAATCCTGTCAGAATCATCCGTTCCCTTTCCGAATACTCTTCTTGCAAAATGCTTCACGTTCGCCTTTTTAGAATGCTCGATTGCTTCGTCCATAATCTCCTTCACTTCCGCAACCGTCACCGCATGGTCTTCTCTCTGCATCACGTCAATTCTGCTGTACAATGCAAGAATGCCCATTTCGTCTAACTTATAACCGCTTTCCTTCGCATAAGTCTGTCCGAATGTCACCAGCTCGTCATTGATAAATGCCGGAAGCTCAAGCTTAGACGTAAATTTCTTTTTGAAAGGCGGATTTGCCATAAATATTCTCTCAAGCGGCTTCTTCTGATCCTCCAAAACCACCAGCAGTTCTCCCGTCTTCTTATCCATCAGACGGTTCAGCTCCTTGATTGTCCTGGTGTTAAGCTTGCCTGCCTTCTCAATAATAATTGCTCCGCCGCGAAGCTTCTGAATGATATTCGTAAGCTCTTTCTTATTCAGAGACTCTCCCGTAACAATAGCCACCTTGCCCTGCTTTAGATTCCGCTGCTTCTGAATCGCCTTGACAATGTCAACTGCAAGCACCGTCTTGCCGGACCCCTTCTGCCCCATAACGATAATATTACCGGTTCTGGAAGTACCTTCTCTCTTCTCTCTCCGGTCATTATCCAGAACCTCTACAATCTGCTCGCTCATGCCCCGCACCGGAACAAAGTAAGAAAATAGTTTCTTCTGCTCTTCCGTCAGGCCGGCGCGAAGTCCAATCTCGCTGGTTGCGCTCAAATCATACCTTCCGGTCACTACAAAACCTGTGTCAAATGGAACGCCTCCTTTGCCCTTCTTAATTCTCTTCTGAATCTCTTCCTCAGTAGGTTCCTCAATCGTCAGCTCTTCCGGGCTCTCCACTTTCGCAGGTTTTACTGCCTTCTCCGGTTTCTTCTCCGCTTTGGCAGATTTCTTCTTTCTTGCCGGTTTAACAGGCTCCGGTTCTTCTGCTACCGGAATTTCTTCCTCTTCAAATTCATCTTCCAGCTCATCTTCTACCGGCTGTTCATAAGGTTCATCCTCTTCAAATTCATCCTCTTCGTAGTCATCATAGGAATCATCCTCATAGTCACCGATATATCCTTCGTCAAACTCATCTTCATCGGCTTCCTCATAGGATTCTCTGAACGCGCCTGCATCAACTTCCTCATAAGATTCGTCATAGGATTCATCCCCCGCCGCATCTGCTTCATCAACCGGCTCGCCTTCTTCATAAGCTTCATCTTCAAACTCATCTCCGGCAGCTTCCTCATAGGATTCCTCTTCAAACTCCTCCCCCTCGGCTTCCTCATAGGCTTCTTCTTCAAACTCTTCCTCGCCGGCTTCCTCATAGGCTTCTTCTTCTAATTCGTCCTCAGCGATTTCTTCATAGGATTCATCTTCAAATTCATCCTCAGCGATTTCTTCATAGGATTCATCTTCAAATTCATCCT
>CATJPU010000314.1 GCA_949742505.1 uncultured Lachnospiraceae bacterium
CATCAGAGAAACCGCACGATGCCGGTTCAGCAAAAGAAGCATCATCTTACTGACACGATTGACAGAATAATTCAAAGAGACCGTCATATATTCCTGGTAAAGAGACGTCACAAAGGTTGAAAATTCTTCATAATCACTAACCTCTATCATACTACCTCTGGAAGATTTGGAAACAATCTTTGCACAGGCGTCTTCTGACAATTCCTCACGAATCACCTTAATATCCCCCTGTACCGTACGCAGGCTGACCCCAAACTTATCCGCCAGATAGTTTCCCGTCAGATATTCCTCCGTATGATTACAAAACTCTAATAAAATCTCAATCTGTCTCTGATTTAACATCTTCTTCATCTCTCTTGTCTTATTCGTTATACCCTCCGGGCACACCTTAACTCATGCCCTGTGGGCTGGCGGACTATCGTCCGATAAAGTATACCCTCCAGGTACCCCATTATGGCCATTCGGCTGTTTCACAATGTATAAAAAGACACATGGTTTTTATTCCATACACCTTTACGCTGTTGTTTTGATATTAAATTATATCATTTGTAAGATTTCAGCTTCTAATTCTTTGATGTCACTTTCAATCAAATCAGGAAAGCAATCAGATACTTCATCTATGCTTATCTTTCCTAGTTTTAATAGCCTAAGGGCATTCTCCTTTGTTTCTTCATAACGCTCACTCTTGATATACAACCTCATAATTTGCTCTTCATCAAATAAACTCATCATAATCGTCACAACGTTCTTTTCCCTGTCATGCAGATATTCCCTTAAAACATTTCTGTCTTTACATAAAGTTCAGGCTTCGGTATCTTCACTTTCCTGCTTTTGTAATTTTTGACTGGTACGTTGAAAATATTCGTGATAGCTTTGCGCCAGATACAACAACACTCTTATCAGAATATTCATTGCCTCATATCCATGTTTTGTATCATCCCGCACATCATCACCTCAAATTCTTAAAAATTTGTACGTTCACTATGTCTTAATTATATAAAAAAGCACTTATCCTTTCAATAAAATTCACGCTAATTTTCTTCTTTTGAACTGCCTTTTTTACTGAATCCTCCGACATTATTGTTTGATTGGATATGCTGTAGCTCTTTCGTATCTATTAGATGAATAAATCTTTTATATTTATACCCCTATGCTCCAAAATATGTTACAATACCAACATCTAAAAGAAAGGAGCCACACCATAAAATGACCAATCAGGACACATGCCGCTCCTGCATCGACTGCGGGCGGAAAGCATGCCAGAAAAGCAACGAATCACTATATCCCGAATACTGTCTCACCAAGAACACTTCCAAAGAGCAGCTTACGCAGATCAGAGAATCCTATATGGAAGAATATAATAACGAAGTTATGATTCAGACTGCCAAAATACAGGCCAAATACTATGAGAAATTAACCAGGGTAGAAGAAACCATTCTTTTTGCCAAAAAAATGGGAGCAAAAAAAATCGGAATTGCAACCTGTACCGCGCTCCTGAAGGAATCCATAACACTGGCAAAGATTCTCCGCGCCCATGGTTTTCAGGTTTTTTCCGCCTGCTGCAAGGTAGGAGCCATAGATAAAAGAGAGATTGGCATTCCGGAACAATATATCAAGCATGGTCCAAATATCTGTAACCCCGTCCTGCAGGCGCAGATACTGAACGAAGAAAAAACAGACTTAAATATCGTCATGGGACTCTGTGTAGGGCACGACGTTCTGTTCCACAAATATATCGAAGGGCCTACTACTACCATGGTAGTCAAAGACCGGGTAACCGGTCATAATCCGGTTGCGCCGCTTTACACCACTCACTCCTTCTACAAAAAATTGTTAAATGAAGAATAAACGCGCCGGGCCATCTGATTTTCACCAGACGGCCCGCTATTTATATCATACCAGTTTCTTATAAAATATCCAAATCCGCAAGGGACTTCGCATGTTTCAGATTCTTCTTTACATTCCGCACCTCCCCGCTCTTCCCTCCGGTTTTGCGGCAAAGATAGATTTCTCCAATCTCCATGGATTTATCAATTGCCTTGCACATATCATATACGGTCAGAAGCGCCACGCTTACGCCGGTCAGCGCTTCCATCTCCACACCGGTCTTTCCGGTGACCTTCACCGTACACCAGCAGTAAATCGCGCACTCCTCCGGATTCATCTCAAACTGCACTCTGCAATTGGTAATCGGCAGGATATGACACATGGGAATCAGCTCCCACGTCCTCTTCGCCCCCATAATTCCCGCCGTCGTTGCAACTCCCAGCACGTCGCCCTTTCCCACCGTACCTTCCTCAATGGCGTCATACACTGCCTGACTAACTGTAATCTTCCCCGTTGCAGTTGCAGCGCGCTCTGTATCCTTTTTCGCCGACACATCCACCATGAGCGCTTTCCCGTTTTCATCAAAATGTGTAAGTTCCATATTCTTTATTCCTCTTCTCTAAATTAAACTCATTGCCTGATTCACCGTTTTTACTCCGAGCACTTCAATTCCTTTCACATTTTTCAGCAGTCCTTTGGAAACTTCCGGCACAATACAGGTCTGAAATCCCAGCTTGCGCGCTTCCGCCACCCGCTGCTCCGGCATGCTCACCGCGCGGACTTCCCCGCTTAATCCCACTTCCCCAAACACGATGGTCCCTTCGGAAATCGGGCGGTTCTTATAGCTGGAAACAATCGCCATCACAATCCCCAAATCAACCGCAGGTTCATTCATCCGAATCCCTCCGGCGATATTGATGTAAGCGTCATAATTGGAAAGCGGCAGCCCGATACGCTTCTCCAACACTGCCATCAACAGATTGACCCGATTGTAATCGGTCCCTGCCGCCGTACGCCTGGGCATACCGAAATTACTCTTGCATACCAGCGCCTGTATCTCCATTAAGATGGGTCTGGTTCCCTCCATAGAACACGCCACCACTGAGCCGGAAGCATTCTTCGGCCGGCCGTTTAACATATATTCCGAAGGATTCGCTACTTCCTCTAATCCGCTCTCCCGCATTTCAAAAACGCCAATCTCATTGGTAGAGCCGAAGCGGTTCTTCACCCCCCTGAGAATCCGGTAAGAAGCATGCCTGTCACCCTCGAAATACAGCACCGTATCCACCATATGCTCTAACACTCTGGGCCCCGCAACCGTTCCCTCTTTCGTCACATGTCCTACGATAAAAATGGTAATATTCAGTCCCTTTGCAAGCTGCATCAGCGTATTCGTCGCCTCTCTTACCTGGGAAACGCTTCCCGGCGCGGACGCCACCTCTTCACTGTACATCGTCTGAATCGAGTCTATCACTGCCGCCGACGGACGCTCCCTCTCAATCGCCTGCCGGATGGTTTCCAGATTCGTCTCGCACAACAGCAGCAGATGATCATTAAATTCACCCATACGGTTTGCCCGGAGCTTAATCTGCTTTACCGATTCCTCGCCGGAAATATACAGCACCTTCTTCTGGTCCTCGGCCAACTGCCTGCACACCTGCAGCAGCAAGGTAGATTTCCCGATTCCCGGATCGCCGCCCACCAAAACCAAGGAGCCGGATACAATCCCGCCGCCCAGTACCCGGTCCAGTTCCTCAATCTTCGTCTTCATTCTGTCTTCCTGTTCCGTAGACACGCTGGACAGCGTTACAACCTCCGCCTCCCGCACAGCATTCTTAACTGCTCCAGCCTTCGATACCGTAACCTTCTCTTCCGCAAATGTATTCCACTCCTTACACATGGGACACTGCCCCAGCCATTTGCTCTCTTCATGCCCGCAGTTCTGGCAGAAAAATACGCTCTTTTTTCCTTTTGCCACAGTCTGTCCTCCCCATAAAAAAGTACGCTTCACAATGCTAATTCCCGTATTTTAACAAACAGACTGACAGCGCCCTGTTTTACAAAGCATGAATGGGCGCTGCCAGCCTGTCTTGTACAAAATTAAACTTATATATCAAATACTACTTTTTAACAATCATAAATGCTACCGCATGATCCGGGTCCATCTGAGCGCTAACGCTAATTTTGCCGCTTAAATTTGTCTTCATCGTTCCTGCGCTTACATCATCTTTATAAATGACATATTCTGTATCTGCTTCCAGTTCTAACGTTACCTGAACATCCTGTTCTCCGGATACCATGAAAGACACCTCATCCGGGGTACTCCGGAAATTCTCTACCGCTGTTCCCGGTACAGACTCATATGCAAACATTCCATTCTTCTCCAGCTTGGTAATCTCCCGGAACGTCTTTACCTTATATATATCTCCCTGAAACTCGAATCCGTCCAGTTTGGTCTTGGAAGCCAGAGTATAATCTCCAAAACTCAGCGTTCCATCTGCCTCTGCTCTCAATAGTTCTTTCACTACTGCCATAGTCTTCATCCTCCTGAATTTTCTGTCGTCTCATAAATGTCTTCTGCTCCGCGCACTCACTTCGCAAGCTTCGCTCGTCGCTATGCGTTCATTGTACCATTATTTCCGGGATTTTGAAATGAATTTTATTTCTTTTTTTGATAACCCGGCTTCGATGTCGTCCCCTCTATGAATCTCCCCTGCGAGGATTGCTTCTGCCAGTTTATCCTCTAACTGATTCTGGACAGCCCGGCGCAAGGGTCTGGCTCCGTACTTCTGATCGGTCCCGGTTTCTACGATATGCTTCTTTACGGAATCCCGGATTGTCAGCTTAATATCAAGCTGCTCTTTCGCCCGTTTTACAACTTCCCTGCACATAAGACCGACAATTTTCTTCATCTCTTCCTTCTCCAGTGCGTGGAATACGATAATCTCATCAATACGATTCAGAAATTCAGGGCGGAACACCAGCTTAATCTCATTCATCACATTGGATTTCATCCGTTTGTAGTTATCGCCTGCATCTTCCTTTGTCACAAAACCAAGGCGCTTCGGATCAATAATAGCCTGCGCCCCTGCGTTGGAGGTCATAATAATTACCGTATTGCGGAAATCGACCTTACGTCCCTGAGAATCAGTAATATGCCCGTCATCCAATACCTGTAACAATATATTAAACACATCCGGATGAGCTTTCTCAATTTCATCAAACAAAATTACAGAATAGGGATGCCTCCTTACCTGCTCGGATAACTGTCCCCCGTCGTCATGCCCTACATATCCCGGAGGAGAGCCGATCCTCTTC
Organism: uncultured Lachnospiraceae bacterium; assembly: GCA_949742505.1. GTDB lineage: Bacteria > Bacillota > Clostridia > Lachnospirales > Lachnospiraceae > Claveliimonas. The sequence continues at coordinate 5,146 of CATJPU010000314.1, forward strand.
GACACGCTGTGCTTCTCCATATATTCCGACATATCAACCCGAATAATCGACTCTTCATTGCCAAACAACGCTTCCGCCAGAGCTTTGGAAAGCTCTGTCTTACCTACGCCGGTAGGACCTAAAAACAGGAAGGAACCAATCGGACGATTCGGGTCCTTCAATCCAACCCGTCCTCTGCGCACCGCCTTGGATACAGCCGACACTGCTTCTTTCTGCCCTATTACTCTCTTGTGCAGAGTCTTCTCCAGCTTCTTTAACCGCTCGCCTTCCGACTCTGCAAGCCGGCTGACCGGAATCTTCGTCCATTCCGATACCACATCTGCAATATCGCTCTCTGTTACTTTCGCCCGCAGCCCTGCTGTCCGCTTCTGAAAACGTTCTCTTGTCTTCGCAAGCTTCTTCTCCGCCTCAATCTGTTCCTTATGAATCAACGAAGCCTCAGTCATATTTCCTTCTTTGATCTGTTCTTCCTTCTGAATCTTAAGCTCTTCAATCAGGCTCTCCAACTCACCGATATTCTCCGGAACTTTAATTCCTCTAAGGCTCACTTTGGAACAAGTCTCATCCAGCACGTCAATTGCTTTATCCGGCAAAAAACGGTCGCTGACATAGCGGGCCGATAACGCTACCGCACTCTCCAGCGCCTCCTGTTCAATCTCTACCTTGTGGTGCGCCTCATAGCGGGACTTCAATCCCTCCAGAATTTCCAGACACTGCTCTCTGTCGGGCTCCTCCACCGTAACTGGCTGGAACCTCCTCTCCAGAGCCGCATCTTTCTCAATATATTTGCGATATTCTGTAATCGTCGTCGCTCCGATAAGCTGCAGCTCTCCCCTGGCCAGCGAAGGTTTCAGAATATTTGAAGCATCCATAGCTCCTTCTTCCCCGCCTGCGCCGATAATCGTGTGTACTTCATCCAGAAACAAAATCACATTCCCGGAAGCCTTCACTTCATGTATAAGCCTTTTCATGCGCTCCTCAAATTCGCCGCGATACTTAGAACCCGCAATCATGCTGGCAAGATCTATGGTAAAAATCCGCTTATCCCTCATACCTTCCGGCACCAGCCCATCGGCAATCCTTGCCGCAAGCCCTTCTAAAACAGCCGTCTTTCCCACGCCTGGTTCTCCAACCAGACAAGGATTATTCTTCGTCCTTCTGCACAGAATCTGCATTAACCGGTAGGTTTCCTTCTCCCGGCCAATCACAGGGTCTAATTTCCCCTCTGCCGCCTGCTCCGTCAAATCTGTTCCAAACTGTTCCAGTACACCCTTTTTCTTACCGTCGCTCTGAAGATCCGCCATATATTCATTCGGGTCTGCTCCGATAGTCAGAAGGATATCCTGATATAATTTCTGAATATTCACATTCAACGTCTGTAAAATACGGCAGGCAACGCAGTCCATATCATTCAACACAGACAGCAGCATATGCTCCGTCCCTATCTCCGATGCTTTCAACCGCAGCGCCTCTCCTCCTGCTTCCTCCAGAATAAATTGCAGTCTGGGACTCTCTGAGGGCTTCCCTGTTACAGCCACGTCTCCGGCAGGGGTTACCAGTTCATTCATAATCTTAAGAATCTCTTCTTCTTTTACCCCATTCATATCCAGAATCTGTCCTGCCACTCCGCCAAAAGTCTTGCTCAGAGCTATCAGCAAATGCTCCGTCCCCACATAAGGATGCTGCATCAGTTCTGCCGCCTCCCTTGCAAGCTTCAGAACTTCTCTCGCCTGATTCGTATAATTCATCTCTCATTATCCTCCCACATATTCGTCAAAAATCTCATCCACCAGCTCATGAACCTCTTCTCTGGAAATATTCTTACATAACCCCCGGGCAATCACAATCCGCAGCTTATCCCGCATCTTCTCAATCGCCTCAATCTTATTAATATCCAATGAAATTACCGCCCCCCGCCTTCGGTCAAGCTGAATATAACCTTCCTGCTTCAGCACAGAATACGCCTTATTCACAGTATGCATATTAATGCCTACTGTTTCCGCAAGCTGACGGACAGAAGGAAGAGACTCTCCTTCCCGAATCTCAGAAGTCGCAATTCCCATAATAATCTGGTTCCTGAGTTGTATATATATCGCTTCCTCACTGTTAAAATCAATTTCAATATACATCGTTACACCTTTTTTCTTCTGCATTGCCTGATTGTTATATACATGGTAGCACAAGTGTCATTGTATTGCAAG
>CATJPU010000315.1 GCA_949742505.1 uncultured Lachnospiraceae bacterium
CTGACTGCATGAATCTGATGTGTGACAATCAGCATGGTCTGTCCCTCTGTGGCAAGGTCTTTGATGGTACGGAATACCTCATGAGCCAGTTCCGGGTCTAAGGAGGAGGTAGGCTCGTCAAATACCAGAATCTCCGGATTCATAGCCAGCGCTCTGGCAATAGCGAGCCTTTGTTTCTGGCCGCCCGACATGGTTGACGGATACTGGCCGGCCGCTTCCGACAGACGAACCTTTCTAAGAAGTTCCTGCGATTTCTCTTTCGCTGCATTTCTATCCATTTTTTTAACTGTGCGCAAGGGTTTTATAATATTCTCTTCCACCGTATAATGGGGAAATAAATTAAAACTCTGAAATACCATTCCAATGGAATCTACAACACGATTTCTGTCGACAATCTCTTCTCCCTTTAAGAAAATCTTCCCGGACTGAATATCCTCCAACCCTGCCAGACAGCGGACCATCGTACTTTTTCCTGAGCCGCTGGAGCCGATAATTGCAACGATATCTCCCTTCTCAACCTCCAGATTAATCCCATTCAATACCACATTTTCCCCAAAGGATTTCTTTACATCCCGCATTTCTATTAAAGCTGCCATTTTGAAGTCCTCCTTTCCAGCCATTTCGCCAGAAAAGTCAGAAAATATGTCAGACAAAAATAAATCACGCCAAGCAAAATATATATTTCAAAAGGATGATATGTTTTTGCATAGACCTGGTTCCCTAATTTGGTAAGTTCAATTACCGGCAATACCGACACAATGGACGTTTCTTTGATAATCGAGGAAAATCCATTCATAAAAGAGGGAATCGCTACACGCATCGCCTGGGGCAGAACAATATGTACGTTCGTCTGCACAGGCGTATAGCCCAGCATATGCGCCGCTTCATACTGCCCCTTATCTACCGCAAGAATGGACGCCCTGATATTCTCGGAAAGGTAGGAACCGCTATTCAGTCCCATTGTCAGAATAGCCGCCATGACCGGCTCCATCCTGACGCCGGCGGAAGGCAGTCCGTAATAAACAAAAAACAACTGCACCAAAAGAGGCGTTCCTCTGAATACCTCCACATAAAAGCTCAGTAAGAATCCAAGTACTTTCGGCAGCTTTTTGCTTCGAAGAGTCCCCACAACAACTGCTATCACAAGAGCCAGTATAAATCCTGCCATTCCAATTTCCAGTGTAATTTTCAGCGCTTCCGGAAGCAGACCCGCATACGGGAGCAAAGGTGAAAAATCCAAACTGTTCATCTCTCTACCTACCTAAAACAGCTTAAGAAAAACATTTCTCTACAATCTCATCGTATTTGCCGTTATCTTTTAACTGTCCCAGCGCATCATTAAACGCATCCCGGAAAGAATCTCTTCCGCTGCCAATCACGCCCGCTACATTAATAGAATTAATCGGCTCTTCACATATATGGATTCCGTCGTCATCCGTTACCTTTTCTTTTGCCCAGGTCTCTTCTACTACCTGTGCGTCAATATTTCCGTTCTGCAAATCCGCAAAAGCCTCAGAATGTCTGTTATACGGAGCGGAATTTACCTTAATTCCCTCTTCTCCGAGGCTGTTAACAGCATACTCGGAGGTACTTCCGGAGTGACTTCCGACGGTCTTGCCTTCTAAGTCCTTTTTAGACTGAATACTATCGTCCTTTGATAAGATAACTTCAGCCACAGAATAATAATTCTCTGTTACATTCAGGGTCTTATCAGCCTCATCCGCCTCTTCCGGAGACATACCCGACATAATAATATCAAAATCATCATTCATCAGGCCGGCAATCAATCCCTCGTAAGGCGTATTGACAAACTCAACTTCTACTCCTAAGATTTCTCCGATTGCATTTGCAAGATCCGCATCAAACCCTTCTATCTCACCGGAGGAATTAATCGTCTCAAAGGGCGGATACTCTGGACACATGCCCACTGTCATAACACCCTTTTTCTGAATGTCCGCAAGAGACGTATCCTCTCCCCCGGCTTCTTCCTCTGTCTCTGTTCCCGAGATTTCCTCCTTCGGCTGCTCCTCTCCCTTGCCGCATCCTGCCATAAGGCCCGCCGCCATTACTACGCCAAGCAATACGGCTGCTACTTTCTTCTTCATACTCTGTTCTCCTTTTCGTATATTTCTATGTTAGAAAGAAATGATCTAAATTCTCCTCATCAATTGCCGTAAACGGAATATTAATGTTTCTATTCTTCAGCATTTCTTTCAAAACATCCATCATAACGCCTGCTTCCTGTACCATTCTGCAGGTCGCCCCCTTCTCCATCGTGTGGTACTGCTCTCCAATTTCGCCGGACCATGCGCCGACACATGTCCGGTTCACGCCGCAGGTAGGGCTGCCGTCCACGCCAATCACCGCCGCCACCTGATATCCCTTCGCAAGATAATCTTCTATCTGGAAGACTACCGGCCGTAGCAGTTCCTCGCACCGATCGCGAAAATGGGGATGATTCAATTGATTTTTCACCTGCCCCCAGCGATTGATTCCGCACATATCCAGTTCCACGCAGGGAAGCTGAATTATGCCATAATCCTGCTCAATCAGATGATAAATAATCTTCTTCGCACATCCCCTATCCAATGCCAGACCTTCCACCTTTGCATTCATATTCAATAGACAATGCGAAATCACGACCATCTTTCTACTGCGTTCCATACTCTGCCTCCACACTTATACATCGGTTTATTTTATCAAAAATATTATCTTGAGTAAAATTGATATGTTCTATAAACACACGATACTTATAAATATAATTTATATACCATGGCGCCATTCACGACACGCCTGCGAATAGTAAGTTACTGTTTTCTCACTTTACTTTCCCGGAAGTATCCCCTATAATAATACCGGAGAAAGAATCCGCTTTTATTACAAATCACGCAAGACTTTGCCTCTGCGCTTAATGCAAAGCCTGTCAGAAAACAAAGAAGGGAGTTTACACGATTATGGAAAATCAAAAACAGCGCGTATACGACGCACTGAATAAACTTGGAATCAAATATGAAGTTGTAGAACACGAACCGGTTCACACAATGGAAGATATGGACAGACTTGGTCTTCCCGAGAAAGGGACGCTGTGCAAGAATCTGTTCCTGCGGGATGCGAAAGGCAAGCGCCACTTTCTGGTAACCGCCGATGAAAAGACGAAGATTGATCTGAAAAGCCTGGGACGCGCCTTAGGCGCAGGCACCTTAAGCTTTGCCTCGGAAGACCGTCTGGAAAAGTATCTGGGACTGAAACAGGGAAGCGTATCCCCCTTCGGCTTAATGAACGATACAGACCACGCGGTTGAGTTCTTCATTGACAAGAGCTTAAGCCGCTGCAAGAGCCTTGGTATTCATCCTCTGGAGAATACCGCAACCGTATTTCTTTCTTTCAAAGATTTGGATAAATTCCTGTGGGACTTAGATGTGGACGTCATCAAAGTAAAGCTTTAATCTGATCTCTCGCGCCCGTTAAGCTGCCCTGAACCATTTCCGGTTTACCGCCTCCGCGGGCGCCGCACTTTTCTTTTAATCTCTGATTCATAGGACGCACATCCTCTGTTCTGCTTCCGATTACATAGCGGTATCCCGTCTCTTCTTTTCCAGCAAAAACCGCGCATACTTTTGCGCCCCGCTCTAACAGCAAATTCATATATTCTCTTGCTTCCTCGCCGGACAGTTCTTCATCAAATACCGTAACCACTTCTTCCGACACATCTGTCTCTTCTGCCTTTCTTCTCATAATCTGCCTCCGCAGAGCAGCAATTTCACCCTTCTGCCGGATACTCTCCTGCTTTAGATGCTCCACTGCATCCACAAGCTTCTCCTCCTGCTCGCACAGAATATTCCCAATCGTTCTGGCATGCTCCTGCTTCTTATGATAATCTGTAAGCGCACGGATTCCGCTCAGCATATTAATACGCTCGCCGCCCTTGTAATTTGTCATATCCACCAGTTTAATCAGCCCAATCTGCCCGGTGGAAGATACATGAGGCGCGCAGCAGGCGCACACGTCAACCCCCGGAATCTCAACAATCCGCACCTGGCCGTCAATCTCTATCTTACTCCGGTATTCCATCTGCGCCAGGGCTTCCTGATTCGGATACTTTACATGAACCGGAATATCCGCAAAAACCGCCTGATTTGCCTCCACTTCAATCTCTCTTAACTGCTCTTTCGTAATCGGCCCGTTAAAATCCATGGTACAGTAATCAGCCCCCAGATGAAATCCCACATTCTCATACCCGAACCGCCTATGGATAATTCCTGATACAATGTGCTCGGCGCTGTGCTGCTGCATCCGCTCAAACCTGGTATCCCAGTCTAATATCCCCTGTACTTTCTTTCCGATATCCAGAGGCTCTTCCATATAATGAAAAACTCTCCCATCCTTTTCTCTGGTATCCGTTACCCGGATTCCGTCAATCCAGCCAATGTCTCCGTACTGTCCGCCGCCCTCAGGAAAAAAGGCAGTTCTGTCAAGAACTGCCGCATAGCCGTTTTTCTTAAGTTCACAGGACAATACTGTCGCGTCAAATTCTCTGATTTTCGTATCTTCGTAAAATAACTTTACAGTATCTTCCATTGATTTCTTCCCCTTTTTCTCCTGCTGATATCACATTCGTTACTGTTCACTCCGTTCACAGTTACTTACATTCTTTCCGGCGCGTTAAAGCCCAGCGTATCAATACAGGACTCCAACACGTTCCTCGTAATCAGAAGAAGCGCTATATAACTCTTCTGCTTTTCCTTATCTTCCTCTGCCAGTATCTTTGTCTCATGATAAAACCGGTTAAATGCATTGGCAAGATCATAAATATAAGCGCAGATTTTGTGAGGCGCAGTCTCCGCGAACGCTGTCTCCATCACCATGTTGTATTTACACGCTTCTAACATCAGAGCTTTCTCACTGTCTGTACAGGCTCCCATACACCGAAGCCCTTCCAGAGAGTTCCTCTGTCCCTGGTATTTGTTTAAGATGGACTTAATCCGCACAATTGTATACAGAATATAAGGCCCTGTGTTTCCTTCAAAGGATGTGAACCTGTCCACGTCAAAGACATAATCCTTCCCAGCCTGATTAGAAAGATCCCCATACTTAATCGCCGCAAGACCAATCATCTTCGAGGTATTGCCGGCCTCTTCTTCATCCACCATCCGGTTTTCCGCCATCTTTTTATACATCTCGTCGTTAATCTCTGCAATCAGATTCTCTAAGCGCATCACGCCGCCCTCTCTGGTCTTAAAGGGCTTGCCGTCCTTCCCGTTCATCGTACCGAATCCTAAGAATCTTAATTCGGTATCTTCCCCTACGATTCCCGTCTTCTTTGCCGCCCGGAATACCTGGGTAAAATGCATCTCCTGCCGCTTATCCACCACATAAATCACCCTGTCAGGATGGTAATCCTCTTCCCTCTGGATTAAGGTAGCCAAATCTGTGGTTCCATACAAAGACGCGCCGTCAGATTTCTGAATTAAGCAGGGCGGAATCTCCTTGGTGTCCGTCTCTTCCTTTACGTCAATCACCAATGCTCCCTCATCAAAATATGCCTGCCCCTTCTTCTTAAAATCTTCTATCATATCCGGAATGACTTTCTGTGCATCGGATTCCCCTTTCCACAGTTCAAATTCCACGTTCAGCTTCTCATAATTCTTCTTAATATCGCTTACAGATATTGCCACAATATGTTTCCACACCGCGGTATAGCCCTTGTGCCCGTTCTGAAGCATCCAGGTAGCCTCAAGAGCCTCCTCCCTGTAGTCCTCATGTTCTTTTGCCCAGGCGCTGGCAAAAGGATAGATTTCTTCCAGTTCACTGATGGTAAACGGCGCTTCCTCAGGATATTCTCCCTGCCAGGACTCGTCAAAATAGGGGAGCTCCGGCTGCCGTTTCTTAAGCTCCGTAATAATCAGTCCCATCTGATAACCCCAGTCCCCCAGATGAACGTCCCCCAGAACTTTATGCCCCATCTTCCGGCAGATTCTCTTCACGCTCTCGCCGATAATCGCGGACCGCAGGTGCCCGACGTGCAGAGGCTTGGCCACATTGGGGCCGCCGTAGTCCACAATAATTGTCTCCGGTCTTTCTGCCGTCTCAAGCCCAAGATTCTCATCTTCTGCCATCTGATTCAGAAAGTCCGCCACAAATTCTTCCCCCAGCTTTATATTGATAAAGCCCGGCTTTACCGCTTCTGCAACAGCAATGCAGGAACTCTCCTTCAAATGACTCACCACGTCTTCTGCAATTATGAAGGGCGCCTTCTTATATGCTTTGGCTCCGGCCATTGCTCCATTACACTGATATTCGCACAAATCCGGACGGTTCGACAGCGTCACCTTAGCAAGAGCCCTGTCATAACCCGCCCTATCAAATGCTTCGCTAAGCTCCGTCGTAATGAGTTCCATTATCTGCTTCATTCTTCATCCTCCATTCATGGCAAATGCCAAATCTGTATCTCTAATCTCTTATCGTTTTGTTTGACTCTCATATGCATCCTTCAGATCACGAAGCGCCTCCGCAAGCATTGCATCGGACGCAACGGCGCTGGCGTAATCTGTCTGAATCTCTGACATTAACTTCTTCACATCCTTATGCGTTACAATATCGCTTACATATTCCTGAACCTCTTCATCCCCGGATTTGGACGCCACCTGCCAGTGATGCTCTTCATCCTCCTCCAGATACAGCGTTCCCAGTCCCGGAACCATTGTGTAAATGTCTCGTATCTTCATATCATAACGGACAAATGTTATATATGTCCCTTTGTACATTCCAAGCTTGGTATATATGCGGAGATTCTCATAGCTTTCCACAAAATCCGCATGTTCGGCCAGTGAATGATAGTACTCTTCAACCGCCCTTTTCAAGCCTTCATCCGATGCCTCAGTAAGCGGATTCGTCGCCATCGCCCGGCATCCTATATTCTCTGTCAGCAGCAATTTACTGACTACTTCGCCAGTCGCATCGCTGCCTGCAGCTGACTGTATCTCTCCCGAAGAAATATGCTTCGCCTCATCTTTTGTAAGACATATCACGACCACTGCCGCCGCTCCAAGAAGAATACAGACAAATAATCCAATCATGATTCGTCTGTGTTCACGAAGCAGACCGCGGAGGTCCTCCTGTCTTTCCTTCATAGACTTCCTCCATTTCTTTTATAGATTATACAAGTCGGCACTTCACATCATACTAGAGGCAGAAAAGAAAGTCAAGGACAGCGCGATTTCTCCATTGCATTTTTTTTTAAGATGTGCTATTATAATTCTTGTCTCTGTAGCTCAGTGGATAGAGCACCGCCCTCCGGAGGCGGGTGCGCCAGTTC
>CATJPU010000316.1 GCA_949742505.1 uncultured Lachnospiraceae bacterium
CTTGACTGGTGTTTATACTATAAGCAAAAATAAAACCAATTCTGACGCATTTTAGGGGTTGTATTTATAGCCTATGTGTGCTATAATCTTATTCGTTAGATGATATATTTTCTAGTAGGCGAATAAGATTAAAAAGCCTTGAAATACTAGAAAAAGAGGGAACTTATAACAAAGTCATAACGAACAAGATTATTGTATGCGGTTAGGTCAAGACTAAGGATCTTGTGAGCAATGCGCTCGTGTGGGTTCAAGTCCCATCTTCCGCAGTGAATAAAAAGTACCGGATGCCTGTAAATAAGGCATTGCCGGTATTTTTTTATTGTTTGAAAATTGAAAAGGTGGCAAAAAGGTTGCAAATTATAAAATCTTGATTGCTTTGATTTGTTCCATATCCTTTTCTTACATCTTCTCTGTGATATGAAAATAGATGTCCAGAGTAATTTTATTATTTGTGTGGCCAAGCCTTCTGGAAATCGTCTCTATGGGTACGCCATGTTCGGCCATGAGCGCAACATGGGTGTGGCGCATGAAATGGGATGTAACTTTTTGTCAAATATTCGTTCGGCGGTTTAGCTGAGGTATGCATTATAGGAATAGTAATTGACGTGGTTGCCGTTAATATCGCTGATAAACAAACCGGAAGCTATCCCAGTGACAGGCGTTCTTTTTTCATATACAGGCTGATTTCTCTGCACAGGCGGTAAAGTTCATCCTGCATCTGGATTTCCCGGTTCGACGCGGAAGTTTTGGTCGGCCCGGCAATGAGGTCAGTTCTGCAAGAAAACGCCATTTTGGAACGGACATGCTGGCGATGAGGGTTTTCAGCTCCTCGCCTTCAAGATATTTCTCTTCCAACTTTTTTGATTTCTCTTCGTCTTTGAACAAGTTCTGAGAAGCGCAGATTTTCCTTTTTGACCGTTGCGGTTATATTGCCTAACAATTCCTTTATCTTGTTGTTCAGAGCCGTCTTAGCCTGTTTCCGCGTGCTTGTGGTATCCCTGTCCATTGTGACGAATACGCGTTTTGTTTGGCCGGTAAGCGGATGCTCATAGCGTTCACCGAATCTTACTTTTCCGTTTGGCCGTTTTTCACACCACATAAGTTGTCCTCCTTAAAAATGGGTATAAAAATAACAGCCAGAGAAAGGTTATTCTCTTGCATTGGCTGCCCGAAGATGATACAATATTTTTGTAGAAAATGGGTATCACCTTCGGAGATATCTAAAGCCGTTCCTGTTGGTGCAGGGGCGGTTTTTTAATCATTTAGGCTGCTACGTCGTTGTAATGTACAAATGCGATTTCAGTCATAGCATTTTTTAATTTGTTTACAATTTTTTCTAATTGCAATGCAACTTCATGGCTATAGGAAACTTCCCCACATTGCGAACATACTTGAGAAGGAACACCTTTTACAATAATGATGCAGTTATCCACGTCAGCGACAAAGTTTGTATATCTATCTACTAAATTTCCTTTGCACATAATACATTCATTCATAATTTATTCCACCTTTCTTGTTTTAAAATCATCCAGCCATTTATCCCTGCTTGGGACATATGCAGTTATCAACCATAACTCGGTACCGCTTTCGTTTGGGGCACACACGACGTGGATGATATCAGTTGAGGTGCGATACCCCATAATCAGGCAGCTTGGAAAAGGATAATCATTAGGATAATTTTCTATAAGTTCACCATTTAGGTCGGCTGTTTGTACGTCTTCCATACTCATATTTCTTTGAGTAAGTCTGACAAATATGTGGTTTGTCCATCTTAGTATATTTGATGAACAAAGCTGTTTGATTAAAGTTAAATCCATTTATGTGTCCTTTCTGAATGTAAAAGCAAGAAGAAGGAATAGCTACGGCTATTCTTTTTTCTTTGCTAAAGTGTCTGAGAAATCTTTAAAAAATTCTAGTAATACTTTCTTATTTTCTGATGTCAACTTACTTAAAAAAAGACCAAAACAAATTTGGCGCGGCAGATATTAAAGTTCAGAAACAAGGCATTTAAAATCACATCTGGATAAGGAAAAAAGGATACTTCTGAAACGGCAATATTTTTTATTCAAATATTAGAATATTTTTTGAATTGACTTTTTACAGTTTGAATGCTATTCTGTCTGTAATAGAATATGGAAGGAATGAAACGGATTGATTAAATACAAAATAGATGTATTTGAAGAATTGAAAAAGCATGGATATAATCAAACGCGTATACAAAAAGAAAGATTATTACCAGCGCAAACAGCGCAAAATATAAAGGCAGGGAAAAGTATAACACTTGAAACCCTTAATAAAATATGTATCATGTGCAAACTGCAGCCGGGCGACATTATAGAAGTCGTGCCAACGAATGAAGAAATTATAAAATATTATTAAATTACTTATTAATAATATTCTAAAATTAGAACATAAATACCAAGAGTGAAACCAAATGACACTAACCGACAAGGCAGAGGGCAAGTGAAGTCTTTAGGAGAAAGGAGATTTAAATGCAGGAAATGGCATTGGAAGAACAAAAACGAATAGCGATTGACAACTACATCAATCTGATGAGAATAAAAGCAGAAGAGAAAGCGGAAAACTAAGAACTTGAAAGACAGATTAAAATAGCAAAATACAATTATTGACTTTTTCTATAGACTTATCGGAAATCGAAAAAATGTTTTAAAAATTAAGGATTCACAAAAAGGACGGGCTTGCCACCGCCCCAACTGTCTGCTATTTTTGTATTTGGAGAGTATGGTTTTGTCAGGAGAGGAGCAAAGATGGAACAGAGAGAGATTACGGAACAAATTAGAAAGTTACATTCAGAAGATGCAGGAAAGTTTATTAAAATCAGAGATATCTTTGAGGATGTTGTAGGAGAAGGGGAGCTTAGCAGCGCGCAGGCCCTCAGCGATCAACAGTTTGAAAGGCTTCGCAGCAGATTTAAAGATGCGGACGTCCCGTTTATCTGGTGTAATACGAAGGAAGCAGTTTATCAACTGCAGAAGGCTATTTATAATTGCCGCGCTAAGTCAGGGAGCAGATACGATGATTATCCGGTTGGAAAGAAGTCCGCAAAGACGAAGAAAAAGGGATTGTTCGGATTATTTCGATAAATATTGCGGGATGATAAGGTTTAATATTTGATAATATGGAAAATTCATGAATGGTTCTGAAGAAGGAAAATATGTAATAAAGCAGCAGGATAATAGTGTCCTGCTGTTTTTATAATAATAGAAAATTTCTTTCGTAATATTATAAAGCTTTTCGAGAGGATGCACAGTTATGTGTGGGAAGAATAAAAGCAATTTGTTAGATTTATGCAAAGTTACTTAAATTTTGTTTAAAATTTGCTTAATATTCAATGTTGGAATATTTTTCTGCTTGATTATTGAGGGAAAGGTGTTTTATAATGGGCTCTGTATTACTAAGGAGAGTTTATTAATAGGAGGACAGAAGATGTATAAGAGATTACTGGCAGGAATACTTGCCTTGTGCCTGTTAATGGGCAATGCAACGATGGTTTCTGCGGAAGAACCGGAGACTGTAGAAAATACTGCTGCATCCGAAGTGAATCCAGAGGAACAGCCGGAGATTGAACGTGCCGGACAAGAGGAGACGGCACCTCAATCAGAGGATGAGCAAGGCCAGACAGAATTCGGGAGCGCATTGGAGAATGAGAAGACGCAGGCAGATTCTGGAGCTGAATCGGAGGATGAGCAGACACAGGCGGATTTCGGAGCTGAAGCAGGGATTACACAGACGCCGGAAGCTCCTCCGGCAAATAGCTGGCGTTACATAAATGGAGAGAGGATTGACAGTGACGGACCCATTGTACAGTCAGAAGAAGGTGAAATTGAGACCAGGGGAGTCAGACGTTACCGCAAAGGCATAGACGTCAGTCAGTGGCAAGGAATGATTGACTGGGAGAAAGTAAAGGCTTCCGGGGTTGAATTTGCAATTCTTCGCTGTGGATTCAGTGTAGATAAAGAAAAATATGACGACAAGTACTGGCGAAGAAATGTTGCCGAGTGTGAGAGACTGGGAATTCCATATGGCGTATACATCTATTCTTATGCACAGGACGAAGAGTGGGCTTTGAGCGAGGCGGAGCATGTACTGCGATTAGTGAAGGGGCATAAGCCGTATTATCCGATTTATTTCGACATGGAAGATAAGTCTACGGAAGACTGTGATCTTGCGGCAATTGCAACTACTTTCTGTAATAGAATCAAACAAGCCGGATATAAGGTAGGAGTTTATGCTAATTTATACTGGTGGAACACGAAGCTTACAGACAAGTGTTTCTCTCAGTGGGACCGCTGGGTGGCCCAGTGGGACACTAGTACCTGTTCCTATAAGGGCGCTTATAGCTTCTGGCAGTATTCTGACAACGGAAGAGTAAATGGAATCGAAGGCCCGGTGGACATGGATTACCTTGTTGTAGATGATTATCCGGCAGACGCAGGCACTCCAGGCGGAGACAATGCTGGAAAAGATGAAGAGGATATGCCGTTTTTTGATATTGTTCCGGACGACTGGTTCTATCAGGCTGTGAAGTATGTATCAAGCGCCGGAATTATGAAGGGAATGACTTCAGATCGGTTCGGATATGGAGATATTCTGAGCAGAGCTCAATTTGTAACAATACTCCATCGAATGCAGGGAGAACCAAAGATGGAATATTCGAAGGTATTTTCAGACGTAGCGGATGGGGAATTTTATACCAGCGCAGTTATGTGGGCAAAATTGTCCGGCTCAGGCGTTGTGGAAGGATATGAGGATGGAACATTTGGACCTGCCGATGCGATTACGAGAGAACAGCTGGTGCTTATGATGTACCGGTATGCAGCCAGTTTAGGGCAGGATGTGTCTGCCCGGGCTGATTTGAGCGCATTTTCAGACGCCGGAAGCGTCAGTGGTTTTGCAAGGGAAGCCATGAAATGGGCGGTAGCTACAGGAGTTATACAAGGCGATCAGGGCAGAATTAATCCGCAGGGGAAAGCAATCAGAGCGGAATGCGCAACCATTATTATGCGGTTTATGGAAGAGCAGTTATAAAGTAGATAAGGAATAACAATCTTAATATTAGCATGAATTATTAAGTACCTGTGCAGATGGAACAGCGAGGCAGACTGTTCGCCAATCACAGGTACTTATTTTTGCGTAGATAGAAGACAAGTAACTCTATTTTTGCCGGCGTTTTAAGGTTGGAAAATACTGCAGCATTTCTTCCCTTGCCTCTTTGGCAGTGTAATTCGTTCCGCCTTCTTCATTAAATTCCTGTAAAAATTTCAGGTTGCTTTCGATAATTTCGTCCATGGTTATTTCCCGGCTGACAACCTGTAATTTCGATGATATTGTTGTCTGGCTCTGTCAAACTTTGGCAACCGGAGGTTGACGGAGTATAGAGATGAGCCTGTATAGAAAAGAAGTATATGGAAACACTCATTCATATAACAATACCTAAGGGCAAGCCTTATAAGGAGGAATTTTATTATGGGTGAAATAAAAACAGATATGTTTCCAGAGGTTCTGCGCATGAAAGCAAAAGAGAAACGTGAAAATGCCGACGGGAAAGAGGGAAATGAAAATGTACAGGGGAGTGTACTTCTTCCGATAGAAAGCCTGGGACAGGGAAAGAATAAACAGGAAAGATAAAGATACGGCAGGTTCATTCTGTAAAAGGAATAAATTCTTAAGAATGAGCCTGCCGTATTTGGGAAGCCGCCGGCTAATGATGATTTGTATCAGGTATTTCCGGCGGCTGGTATTTGTAAAGGGCATTATAGGACTCTAATTCTTCTTCGTTTAATGGGGCGGAAGGAATCAGTCCTGTACAGTCCTGAGTGGATGCGGCGTTTGAAAGGTAGTCATAAGAATCAATAATCTTCTGATTTTCTTTGGAAGCCGCTTTTTGGTTTTTTACGGCTTTATCAGCCCGTCTTTTTTGCTTCGTTTCATTTTCTCCTGTTATCATGGGAACCTCCGCTAATTTTGACCATTTATTTGTTACAGTCCGTAAGAACGTGTAAATTTAGCCAAGAGGGAATCCAGCCTTTTGCCTTGGCAATCTCTAAATAGGCTGGATTCCGTTACTGTTTGCAGGTTTACCTGTGAATAGTAACATTTATTTTTAAGCTAGAGATAGGATGTGTGGAAATCCTTGGTTTTATACGCTTGATTGTGCTATATTTAATATGCAGATGTAAAATATAGGAAGCAGAAAGAAGGAAAACAGATATGAAAGTTGCAGTTGATACTCATACCCATACAGTTTCAAGCGGCCATGCCTATAATACCATTCGGGAAATGGCGTATATGGCTTCACAGATGGGACAGGAAGCGCTGGCGATTACAGACCATGGACCAGAGATGGAAGGAGGGCCGCATAAATATCATTTTCATAATATGAAGATATTGCCAAGGGAATATTATGGTATTCCGATTCTCTTCGGAGTGGAACTCAATATTATGGATGAGAAGGGAACGGTGGATTTGCCGGACTGGCTGCTGAAGCAGCTTGATATTACGGTTGCGAGCATCCATGGTGAGTGCTATGGCAAGAGCAGGGGAATCGAAAAGAATACAGAGGCTTATCTGAAGATCATGCAGCGGGAGGATATTGAGATTATCGGACATCCGGATGACGGGCGTTTTGAAGTGGATTATGAGGCGCTTGTAGATATGGCAAAGAAGACGGGTACGCTTCTGGAAATCAATAACTCATCGTTAAAGCCGGGAGGATTTCGTGTGAATTCCTATGAAAATGCCCGCCGCATACTGGAACTGTGTAAAGAGACAGGTACAATGGTGGTTCTTGGAAGCGACGCTCATGTAGATGTTGATATTGCCAATACAACATATTCATCAAAAGTGCTTCGGGAGGTGGAGTTCCCGGAAGAACTGGTAGCGAACACATCTTATAAGAAGCTGATGTCAGTATTAAAGAGAAGAAGGTAGTTATGGTTATGTTGTATTCGGATACTCGTTTGATTTCATTCACGTTTGCCAACCGATGTGCAGGCAGTAACACATGGTTATAGAATATGTAAATTTCTGGGATAATATCTATAGACTTTACAGATTTAGTGTGCTAAAATACAAAGAGATGAATTCTGATGCAAAGGAGATATATTATGAGTAAGAAAATCAGAACGGAAGCGGTTGACTATCTCTTTAAGGCCATATTAAGTTTAAAGGATAAGGAAGAGTGTTATATATTTTTTGAAGATATTTGCACGATTAATGAACTTCTTTCTTTATC